>CALJNY010000278.1 GCA_937981515.1 uncultured Collinsella sp.
CCTTCGTCTTGCGCAGGACTGTAGAGCAGGGAACTTCGTGCCCCGACGCCCGGGAGGACGTTTCATTTAGAAAGATGGACCGACCGCCGTCAGCGATGGGAGCTACTCCCCCAGCACGGCCTTCTTGGCGGCTTCAGCCATGTTGTCCAGATCTTCCTTGGTGGGATGGTCCTTTGCGGCAACCCAGTTGTCGAGCAGCATCTTATAGCGCGCGTTTTCGGGTTCTTGCTCAAGCATCGCCTCATAGCGCTGCTTGACCGCGGGGCCCATCTTGCCCTGGCACATCGCCCAGCCCGCAAGCTCGGCATCCCCAGCCAAATTAGAAGTTACGCGATCAATAATCTGCTGGTAATAGCTCTGGTCGGCGCCAAAACCGCAGGTGCCAAACAGGAAGACGCGCTTGCCGTGCAAGGCGGAGAGCAACGTCGCGACCGAAGGCGTGCACGCGCCCTTGTCGCACCAAAAACCGACGAGCACCGTGTCGGCCGCGCAGGCGCCCTGCGCCTCGAGCGCAACCTGATCTGCATCCGCATCGTCGCTCAACGCCGCGGCATGGACAAACTCAACACCCGCAGCCTGCAGAGCGCGCTTGATCGCGCCCGAAACCATCCTGGTATTACCGCTCTTGCTGTTAACCACCAAAGAGCACGTCATAGTCACGTTGCCTCGTTTCCCCCAAAACTAAAGCCACTAATGCAATTTATTAGATGAATATCTTAGTACTAACGTGACAGATGTAAACCACCGTCTGTCGATTGGCGACGCAGACGACATCTTTGGACAGATTTCGAACAGTATGTACTTCGGATTGAAACCGCCGCAGAACGTTTCACGAATGGCCGAAAAACTGTTTCACAAAACGCCGTCAAATTGTGTCACGGAGTATCGTCAAAATGTTTCACGCGCTGGTAAAACGCTATATAACAAGATCGCTCTATGGGACAAACAAACCTGATTAATTTGCCCCACGGGCTTGCTCACTGGGCGAATTGGCTGCGGTAGAGTTCGGCGTAGAAGCCGCCTGCCGCTAGCAGCTCGTCGTGCGTGCCGCGCTCGATAATTTGGCCGTCGCGCATCACCAGAATGCAGTCGGCGTTGCGGATGGTGCTCAGGCGGTGCGCCACGACAAAGCTTGTGCGACCGGCCATGAGCTCGTCGAATGCCGCCTGCACCTGCAGCTCGGTACGCGTATCGATGCTCGACGTTGCCTCGTCCAGCAGCAGAATCGCCGGATCGATGAGCATAACGCGCGCAATGCACAGCAGCTGTTTTTGACCCTGGCTAAACGTGCCGCCGTCCTCGCCGATGACCGTATCGTAGCCGCCTGGCAGCTGCACGATAAACTTGTGCGCATGCGCGCGCTTGGCCGCCTCGATAACCTGCTCGCGCGTGGCGTCGGGACAGCCGTAGGCGATGTTTTCCGCCACCGTGCCCTCGAACAGCCACGTATCCTGCAGCACCATGCCAAAGGCGCGGCGCAGGCTTGCGCGCGTGTAGTCACGCGAAGACCGGCCATCGACCATGATGCGTCCGGCATCGATATCGTAAAACCGCAGCAGCAAGTTGATGAGCGTCGTCTTGCCGCAACCCGTGGGGCCGACCAGGGCAAAGCGCATGCCGGGTTTGGCCTCAATACAGATATCCTGCAGCAGCTTGCGGTCGGACACGTAGCTAAAGTCCACATGCTCAAAGGTCACCTCACCCTGCGGGGCGGTAAGTTCCACGGCATCCGCCGCATCGGGCTCCTGCTCGCGCGCATCGAGCAGCGCAAACATGCGACGCGCCGAGGCATACGCGGTCTGGATCTGCGTAATGACGTTGGTGACCTCGTTGAACGGCTTGGTGTACTGGTTGGCGTAGGACAGGAAAATCTGCACGCCACCCACCGTAAGCGCCGCCGGCACGCCCGTGATCACGCCCACGCAGCCGACCACGGCGACCACGGCATAGATGATGTTGTTGATAAAGCGCGTACCGGGGTTAGAGAGCGAACCCATAAACTGTGCACGCTCACCTGCCGTATAGAGCTCGGCGTTGAGCGCGTCAAAGCGCGCTTGGGCGTTCGGGCCGTAGGCAAACGCATCAACCAGCTTTTGCTCGCCCACATACTCCTCGATATGACCACCGAGCTGACCCTGAATACGCTGCTGGGCCGTAAAGCTCTTGTTGGAAAGCTTGGCGATGGCGCCAGCGGCAAAAATGGAAAGCGGCGTGAAGAGCACCACCACAAGCGTCATGGTCAGGTTAATGGAGAGCATAAACGCGAGCGTGCCAACGATGGTGATAACGCCGGTGAAAAGCTGGGTAAAGCCCTGTAGCAGACCGTCGCCCACCTGGTCGACGTCGTTGACCACGCGGCTCATAAGGTCGCCGTGGGCGTGGCTGTCGATAAAGCTGAGCGGCATGCGGCTGAGCTTGTCGCTCGCCTCCACGCGCATGTCGCGCACCGTCTCGTAGGACAGGCGGTTGACGCAATAGCCCTGCAGCCACTGGAAAGCCGCGGTACCTACGACGACAATCGCGAGCTTGGTGACAAGCGGCAGTAGCGCGTCGAAGTCCACCTGCCCGGCGGCGACGATAAGGTCGATGCCTTCGCCAATAAGGATGGGCGTATAGAGCTGCAAGATTACCGAAACGGCGGCACTCAAAAACGATGCCGCAAACGAGACGCGGTGCGGGCGAACATAGCCCAGCAGGCGGCGGGTCACCGCATCCACGGGATAACGTTCGGGGTCGCCGGGCCGGCGCGGGCCATCGCCCAGGTCGTTGAGGCTATCGTTGCCGGACACGTTGGCCGTCATCGTGGCGACCGAGCCGGAAGAAGTGTACGGATTCATTTAGCAGCCCTCCTTTGCGCAGACGGATGCGGAGGCGATCGGGGCGGACACGGGCGTCGCGTTCCCCTGCTGGCCCTCGAGCTCCTCGCGACGCAGCTGCGACTGGCAAATCTCGCGATAGAGCTGGCAGGTCGCATACAGCTCGTCATGCGCGCCCAGGCCCGCGACCGAGCCGTGATCGAGCACGCAGATCATGTCGGCGTCACGCACGGTCGAGACGCGCTGGCTTACGATCACGGTTGTCATGGGGATGCCCCTCGAAAACACCGGAGCTCTTCCTGCGAGTTCGCGCACGGCACGGCGCAGAGCCGCATCCGTCTTTACGTCGAGCGCCGATGCCGAATCGTCCATAACGAGAATCTGCGGGTATTCCACCAGAGCACGCGCGATTGTCAGGCGCTGACGTTGTCCGCCGCTAAAATTTTTGCCGCCTGCCTCGACGGGAGCATCGAGGGCGTCCGGCAGGTTCCGTACAAAATCGTCCGCCTGGGCCGTCTCGAGCGCATCCCAAAGCACATCATCCATAAAGCACGTCCTTTGACGCCATGCCAGATTGGAGCGAATCGTTCCGCTCATGAGACTCGCCCGCTGGGGGACCATGCCGATAACCTCCCTCAGCTGGTCGAGATTCCACGCGCGCACGTCGCGGCCGAAAACGCGAACCGTTCCCGTCGAGGCATCGTACAGGCGCGGAATCAGCGAAACGAGCGTCGATTTTCCCGAACCCGTGCCACCGATAATGCCGAGCGTTCCGCCCACAGAAACAGAAAACGACACGTTGTCAACGGCGTTAACGGCTCCGGCGCCAAACGAAAAGCTCACATGGTCAAACTCGATGGCAGGCGGCACGACATCGACGAGCGGATGCTTGTCGGCCATGTAAGCACTGGGAGAACACCGGTCTTCTTTAAGCATGCAGGCATTTCCGATCGCAAAAAGATCCAGCTTTTGGTTGCCCCCGTCCGTGATACTCGGCACACAGTCGAGCACCTCGTTGATACGCGAAGCGCTAGCGCTCGCCTTGGTGAAGACTACAACCAAGTTGGCAACATACACGATGGAGGTAAGGGTCTGCGTCATGTAGTTCACAAACGCCATGACCTGGCCCTGCGTGAGCTCGCCCACGTTGACTTGGATGCCGCCCACCCACAGGATGGCGCACACGCCCAGGTTCATCACCAAAAACGTGACGGGGTTGAGAATCGACGAGAGCTTGCCCACCGCGATTGCGACACGCGCCTGGTCATCGGCCGCCTGGGCAAAACGCTCACGTTCGTGACCCTCGCGCACAAACGCCCGGACCACGCGGGCACCCGAAAGTCCCTCGCGGCAAATAAGCGCGATGCGATCGAGCTTTGCCTGCAGCTGCTTGTAGTACGGGATGCAGCGCGCCATGACAAACCAAAACACCAGGCCGATAGCGGGAGTGCAGATCAAAAAGATCATGCCGAGCTTAAGGTCGATGGCAAGGGCCGCGACCATTGAGCCCACCGCCAGGAAAGGCCAGCGGATGAGCATACGCACACCCAGCGCCACGGCGAGCTGCACCTGGTTGACGTCGTTGGTAATGCGCGTGATGAGCGACGGCGTGCCAAAGCGATCGAGTTCAGCATAGCTCAGCTTGTTGATGTGCTTGTAGAGTGCGCCGCGAATGTCAGTACCCATGCCCTGCGAGGTGAGCGCCGCCATCTTTTGGCAGACGAGCGTAAACGAGATGCCAATCACGGCCATGGCGGCGAGCACCATACCGTAGTGGACGACGGCACTCACGTCGTGCGCACCGATACCTTTATCAATCATCTGGGCAATCACGAGCGGCGTAAGCAGGTCAAAGATCACTTCAATCAACTTGCACGCAGGGCCAATCACCATATACCGGCGAAACTTACCACCAAAACGCCTGAGCAGCTCAATCATGTATAGGCGCTCCCTATCATCATCTCTCTTCAATCTGATTCATGATAGTACGGAGAACCCTGGAGATGCGTAAGCAACTCGTTACAGAAGAATCTTGGATAGCGGTAAAAACCGCGCAAAAAAGCGCGCTCGATGGATCCGGATGCCCGACAGAGGCTCCTTATGGCTGCTTCCTTCCGGACCTGACCAGATTCGGAACATGTCGTCATCCGAACCCATCGAACGCGCTAGGCGTTCGATATATATTACCCGCTCCCGCCCGATGGGGCAAGACAGCTAATTTGGAACGGGGCTTTTTTGACTGCTTTTAGATGCGGCCGAGGTCGTAGGCTTGGGCGGCTGCTTCACCGGCGCAGATGAGGTTGGTTGTGGCTTCCTGGGGATCGAGCGCCTGCTCCAGGTCCATGGGCTTGCGACAGATCGGCAAAACCAAGTCAATACCCTGCCCATACACCGTATCCAGGTTGTCAGCACGACCGCCCACGACGGCGACTACCGGCTTGCCATAGCGATTGGCACGGCGGGCCACGCCCACCGGCGCCTTGCCGGCAGCGGATTGCTCGTCCATGTTGCCCTCGCCTGTAATGACCAGGTCGACATCGCGCACGCGTTCGTCAAACCCAATCAGATCGAGCACCGTCTCCACGCCTGAGCGTAGCTCCGCACCGAGCGCTAACA
>CALJNY010000279.1 GCA_937981515.1 uncultured Collinsella sp.
CTTTCCTTTTTGAAAGGTTGGACCGTACAGGCAAGAGACGCTTTCAAACGCATGCATCGTCCCGTTGAACTACAATGTGCTTCACGATATGTGCCGTAACCTGGGCGCGACAGATTCTCCGCGCCCGCATCGAAAGGACCAGCTATGAGCGCTGCTCGCAAGACACTCAAAATCCTTGCCCTGATTTATTTTGTTCTGGGCATCGCCAGCCTCGTCATCGGAATTGCCGGCATTGTTACCGGCAATTTTGGATCCGCTTACGGATCGAACGCCACGCTCGCCGCTGTTGTGGTGATTGTTAAGGGCCTCGTCGACCTTGCCGCAGGCGTCGCCGGTATCAAGGGCGCCAACAAGCCTTCGCAGGTAGACGGCGCATTTAAGCTCGGTATCGTTGCCGCGGCAGCCACGCTCCTCCAAGCCGCGCTCACGCTTCCCGCACTCGGCGGCAGCTCCGTCAATATCATCGCCTTTGTCATCGTGGTCTACGACCTGCTCTTTGTTCAGCAGGCACACGCCGTTAAGGCCGAGAACAAGGACCGCCTGTAAGCGCTCGCTTCTCATAACCTCTGCAGCCAAGCAACTAAAAAGGGCCGATCGCGCATCTCCGCGGTCGGCCCTTTACGTTTGCCCAGATAAAACCTGCCAAAATAAACCTGTCCCTTTTTGGTAGGTTGTTAGCTGTGGCGATACTCGGCGATGATGAAGTCGATGTCGGTTTGAAGGGTGTCCAAATTTGCCAGGCGCTCTTTATCGGCAGGGCGCGTGCGGTAGTAGTACGGCGTCATCTGGAACACCGCCTCGATGTCGGCCTGGGTCTGAAGCGTAATATTCGCAGACACCCGCTGCGTTCCGACCAACTCGAGCTCGGTGGTCTTCGGCAGCTTCTCATCGTTAAGGTACGGCGTGTCGTAGAGCACCTCCTTGAGCCCAAACAGATGACGGGCGCCCGGCACCACGATGTAGAGCGAGCCCTCGGGCGCCAGCACGCGGGCAAACTCGCGCTCGTTAAAGGGAGCAAAGAGCTCGGTCACCATATCGAAGGCGCCATCGGCCACGGGGATGTCCTTCATGTTGGCCACGAAGTAGGTCGCATCGCCGCGCTTGGCGGCCAGGCGCACCATTTCTTTGCCCAAATCAAACCCGTAAGCGTCCACGCCCGGCACCGCGCCCATGGCGCTGGTGTAGTAGCCCTCGCCACAGCAAATATCGAGCAACGTCATGGGACAGTTCGTAGACGCGGCACGTCCAGACACCCGCTCGCGCACCAGCTCAACCATCGCATCGCGCAACGGCGCATAGTAGCCGCGGTTCAGAAAGTCACGTCGGCTGCGCGCCTGCGACTTGGGATCACCCATGGAGTCGCCGCTCTTGGACGAGCGCAGCAGGTATAGATAGCCCTCGCGCGCACGGTCAAACCGGTGTCCGCCCGCGCATGCAGCACCGCGTTCGTCATCCACCAACGGTTCATGGCAAACAGGACACAACAACATGGCAACTCCTTAGCGCGAACAACACAACGCCCACCATTGTCGCACGCCTTCCCCGCCTAGTCATTGGGGACGTTCTTAAACGACTAGTCGTTTAAGAACGTCCCCAATGACTAGTCGATTAGGAGTATCATCATCTGCGCAAATAAGCACGAAATAGCATGTTAGAGATTGAGAGCGTATGGCTGACACCGTATCTAAGCACATTGACATGACCACCGGCTCGCTGTGGCGCAATATTCCCCTGTTCGCCTTCCCCGTGGCCGCCACGAGCATCTTGGAGCAGCTGTCG
>CALJNY010000280.1 GCA_937981515.1 uncultured Collinsella sp.
GCCACAATGTCCCCGGCAACCGACACGGCCCAGGCTGCTGCCACGCCCTCCCCCGCCGCACTCACCGCGGGCTCGGTCGCGCTCGATCCCGACCGCCGCGAAGTCACGGTCGGCGGCTCGCCCATCGTGCTGACTGCCCGCGAGTTCGACGTTCTCGCCCTGCTTATGGCGCATGCCGAAACCGTGCTCACGCGCGAGCGCATCGCGCACGAGGCGCTGGGCTACGAATACGTGGGCGACACCAACAACGTCGACGTACACATCGCGCACTTGCGCGCCAAAATCGAGGACGCCGGCGGCGCTCGCATCATCCAGACCGTGCGCGGGGTGGGCTATGTCTGCCGCGCGTAACGCCGAGACCAAGCGCGTCACATCCATCGCCCGTGCCATCAACTGGAGCTATATGTGGCGCCGCCTGATGAGCTACGTCTGGCTCGACCTGCTGCTGGTGGTGATTGCAGCGGCGATCCTCGTCTATGGATACAACCAGACGCTGCCCGACGGCGCGTTTACCGCAGGATGGATCCCCAGCGCCACCGTTCACGGCATATCGCTGACGCCCGCGCGCGGCTGGGACCTGGCAACACTCACTTATACCGTCGAGCTTGCGCGCACCACCAAGACCTTCCCCCTCGCGCAGGACCTCGTCACGCTATGGCCTCTCTACCTTGTCGTTGTAGGCTGGCAAGTCATCAGCGCGCTCAACATGCTCGGCGGCGCTCGCCGTGTGCGCCGCACCATGGCGCCGCTCAACGACCTGGCCCTGCGCGCGGACGAGCTCGGCCGCATGCAGCTCTCCGGCGGCAAGATGGAAACGCTGGAGCAGGCCATCGAGCGAGCAAGTGTCGATTCGCCGAGCGTCACCACTGGCGACGCCGACCTAGCGAGCATCGAGGTCGCACTCAACCGTCTGCTGCGTCAGATGCAAGAGGCCAAGCTGCAGCAGATGCGCTTTGTCAACGACGCGAGCCACGAGCTGCGCACGCCCATCGCGGTGATTCAGGGCTACGTGAACATGCTCGATCGTTGGGGTAAGGACGACCCGGCCGTGCTGGCAGAGTCCATCGCCTCGCTCAAGGCCGAAAGCGAGCACATGCAGGAGCTCGTGGAACAACTGCTGTTTTTGGCACGCGGAGATGCCGGCCGCACCGTGCTGCGGCGCGTGAATACCAACCTGGCTGCACTGGTCGGCGAGGTTTGCGAAGAATCAAAGATGATCGATGCCGGGCGCACATATCGGCTGGCTTTTGACGCTGCGTTTGCCAGCGACCCGCGCTGCGACGCGTCCGTCGATGTCGCGCTCGTGAAGCAGGCTCTGCGCGTGATCGTGCAAAACGCCGCCAAGTATTCGGACGCGGGAACGACCGTCACATTTGGCATAACACCCGATGCGGGCACGGGCACGGTCGACATAGCCGTTGAAGACGAGGGCATCGGCATGAACCAGGAATCCGCAGCTCACGCGTTCGAGCGGTTCTACCGTGCCGACAACGCACGCAATGCCGGCGCGCAGGGCTCGGGCCTGGGGCTGGCCATCGCCAAGTGGATCGTCGATAGCCACGGCGGCGTCATCGGCGTGACCTCGGTCGAGGGCGTCGGCAGCCGCTTTACGATTCGCCTTCCGCGGTAGGAAGCCCCCCTCGTGAATCGAGGTCTAATACTTTTCCGCGAAGTGAACGTCTGTTTTTGGGCCCCTGAAGCATCCACATTTTTCGTCGGCAAAATCGCAGGATTCTAGTATCGAAACCGCAGGAAACGACGCCCTTAAAGTGTCGATGCTTCGGGGATCCGATTTGTCTCGTTCACTTCTCGGAAAAGTATTAGACTTCGGTTTTTTGACCGTTGCAGAAGTCGACCCCTCGGCATAAATAAAGGGATAAGGCCATGCGGCCCTATCCCTTTTTGCTAACTAAAGCAGCTTATGCGCTACTCGCGGCACAGATGCACGGCGAAGCCGGCGAACTCGCGCTTAAAGTACACGAGCTTGGTGCTACCGTCGGGCAGCAGCGCGCGCGACTCCTCGTTGACCTCGAGCCCGCGCTCGGCAAACCACTTCTCGGCCGCGTCAATGTCATTGACGGCAAAGCCGATGTGGCCCTTGGCGCCACGACCGTTCTGCTTCATGACCTCGATCAGCGAATCGTTAAAGTACGAAACCGGGGTCTCGATAACGGGCAGCCCCATCATCGTCGAGAACAGCTCCGCGATCTCCAGGGCATCGGCCGGGTCGGTGGCGTTGATGCCCACGTGAGCGACGCGCATGCCAAAGAGCTCTACCGGGTTGGCGTTCTGCTCACTCATGCAGTCAGCGCCTACTGAGCCATGACGTCGAGAACGGCCTTCTCGGCAGCGACGCGGTTCATGCCGGTCATAAAGGGCACGCCGCTCACGTACGGGCAGGTGAGGCCCTCGGGGGCAACGGTGGTGGCGATCAGCAGGTCGGCACCCTCGTCGCAGTAATCCTTGGCCTCGGAGATGGCGCACTGCACGATCTCATACTTGCCGGCATAACCGTTGGCGTCGAGCAGGGTAGCGACCTTCTGGGCAACGAGCGTGGAAGTAGCAGCGCCAGCACCGCAAGCCAAAACGATCTTCTTCATAGGTAATGTCTCCCTTCGTGGTTTACTTTAGGTAAGTGTACCGCAGCGAGCGATGGCACTCAGCCTCGATGAGCTTTTATGCCAGTTTGCTTGCGCGCTGCGTATAATACATCTAGTACGTGTTGTCATACCGCTCGCTTTATGAGCGACTAAGGACCCCAATATGCCCGATTCCCGCACCCTCTGGACCGCCGTCGTCATCATCTGTATCGCCGTGTCGGTGTTCTTTAGCGTCAAAAAACGCACCACGTTTAAGCGCCTGCAGCAGCTTATGGCTGCCAAGCAGTGGGACGAGTTCGATCGCTTGCTCGATGGCAAACTCACCAGCATGCTGTACCCGCGCTATAACCGCGACTACCTGCGCCTGAACTCATATCTGCTGCGCGAGGACCACAAGCGCGCCGACGAGATGTTCGATTTGCTGCTGGGACTCAATCTGCCCAAGATGCAGCGCGTCGACCTGGTGATTAAGGCCTTTAACTACTACGTTGGCCAGGAGGACCGCAAAAAATCCAAGGAGCTCCTGCACGAGATCAAGGGCTTTGAGGGCGGTCAGGCCGAGGCAGTCGCACACGAATGCCAGCTGATGTACGACACGATGATCTTGAAGCGCCACAACGACATTCCCGAGCTGGAGCGCATGCTCGAGGAGGCCGGTGACGACAAGGTCAAGAGCTGCCGCCTGGAATACCTGCTGGCCCTGCAGTACAAGAACAAGGGCGACGAAGCCAAGTTCCACGAGTTCCTGGAGAAGTCGGGCCAACACTCGATGGCCGTCAACGCGTAACGGACGGCTTGTGCTAGACTTCTAGTCTCACGGGGGCGTGGCGGAATTGGCATACGCAGGAGACTTAAAATCTCTCGCCGCAAGGATTGTGGGTTCGAGTCCCACCGCCCCTACCACGTATTGTTTACGAGCCCGTGTCCCCCAGGGATGCGGGCTCGTTTCTTTTGGATGCCGGTGGGGCTCGAGCCCGCGAGGGGGCGAG
>CALJNY010000281.1 GCA_937981515.1 uncultured Collinsella sp.
CCCCAACGACTAGTCATTCAAGAACGTCCCCAATGACTACCTGCAGAATGAGCGTGGCTGACAGCCGTGCGGCACCGGTCCGCGTGGCGGCGTATAATCGGCGGCAGATGATTCTGACGTTAGGAAACCATGACCGATAGCATGCAGCAGATGGCGCTCGACACGCTCGGCGCCTATTTTGGCTACACCTCGTTTCGCCCGGGACAGGATCGCATGGTGGATGCGATCCTTGCCGGCCGCGATGCGCTCGGCGTTATGCCCACAGGCGCCGGCAAGTCCATTTGCTACCAGGTGCCCGCGCTCATGCTGCCTGGTATCACCTTTGTGGTGAGTCCGTTGCTGTCGCTTATGGAGGACCAGACCCGCGCGCTGCTCGCGGCGGGTGCGCGCCCCAGTTATCTCAACTCCAGCCTTACCCCGGCCCAGCAAAATACCGTGCTCAAGCGGGCGCGCGAGGGCCGCTATCAGCTTATGTACGTGGCACCCGAGCGTCTGCTCGAGCCGCGCTTTTTAGCCTTTGCGCAGGAAGCCGCGGCGGACGGTGGCATTGGCGTGCCGCTCGTGGCCATTGACGAGGCCCACTGTGTGAGCCAGTGGGGCCAGGATTTTCGTCCCGCTTACCTGCAGATTCGTGAGTTTATCGATTCGCTGCCGCGGCGCCCCATCGTGGCGGCGTTTACCGCCACGGCGACCGAGCGTGTACGCGCCGATATCCAGCAAATGCTCGGCCTGCAAAACCCGGCGACCGTGGTGACGGGCTTCGATCGCAAGAACCTCTACTTTGGTTGCGAGGAGATGGGCGACAAGGCCAAGACCGCCTGGGTGCGCGACTACGTGATCGCGCATTCGAGCGAGAGCGGCATCGTGTATTGCTCGACCCGCAAGACGGTCGACGCGCTGGCCGCGGAGCTTGCCGAGGCACTGGGCCCCAGCGGCATTCGCGTGGGCCGCTACCATGCCGGAATGGGCAACGACGCCCGCCGCCAGAGTCAGCGTGCCTTTATCGACGACGACATTCAGGTGATGGTCGCCACCAACGCCTTTGGCATGGGTATCGATAAGCCCAACGTGCGCTACGTCATCCACAACAACGTGCCCGAGAGCATCGAGGCCTACTACCAGGAGGCGGGCCGCGCTGGCCGCGATGGCGATCCGGCCAGCTGTCACTTGCTGTGGAACGGCAACGATTTTCGCATGCGCCGCTTTTTGATCGACCGCGGTGATGCGGCCGACGAGGCGCTCGACGACGAGCAGCGCGCGTGGGCGCTCCAGAACCGTTATCGCCTGCTCAGCCAGATGGAGGGCTACTGCAATACCACCGGCTGCCTGCGCGAATACATGCTGCGCTACTTTGGCGACGAAGCCGCGGCCGAGCATGCGGTTGCGGCTGCTGCGGGCGGCACCGCAGACGATGCCGAGGGCTGCGGCAACTGCAGCAACTGCCTTACGCAGTTCGAGGTCGAGGACGTCACCGATATGGCCCGCGCCGCTGTGCGCTATGTGGCCACGCGTCCCATGCGCTTTGGCAAGTCGCTGATCGCCGATGTGCTTCACGGCGGCAACACCGAGCGCATTCGCCAGATGCATCTGGACGAGGACCGCGGCTACGGTGAGCTGTCGAGCGAATCGGTCGGGTGCATCAAGGACATCATCGGCCAGCTGTGCGGCCGCGGCTATCTGGCCACCTCGCAGGGGCAGTACCCGGTCGTGGGCCTGGGCCCGCGCGCCGGTGAAGTCGAGGACGAAGCGTTCGCCTTTACCGTTAAACGTCGCGCGTCCAAGCGCAAGGCCTCGGCCCGCGCCCGCCGTGCGGTTGATCTGCTGCGCGAGGAGGCCGAGCTGGATCAGCGCCCGCGCGTGGGTGACGATGCCGAGCTGTTCGAGCGCCTGCGTGCCCTGCGCAAGGAGATCTCGACCGAGTTGGAGATGGCGCCGTACATGGTCTTTTCCGACAAGGCCCTGCGCGGCCTGTGCCGCCTGCGCCCACAGACACGCGACGAGCTGATCCAGGTCAACGGCATTGGCGAGAAAAAGGCCGACGCCTTTGGCGAGCAGTTTATGGCGGCGATTGAAGAGTTTGAGTCCGAGCATGCGCGGGATGGAGCGTAACGATGGCATTCGACGATAAAACCGGCCGCGCTGACGTGTCCGCCGTGCCGCTGTACCAGCAGGTTATGGACGACCTAAAGGGCGAGATTGCGCGCGGCGTGTACGCTGCCGGCTCGCGCATCCCTGCCGAGATGGAGCTCGCGAAGTCCTACGGCGTGGGTCGCGTCACCGTGCGCCGCGCCATCGAGGAGCTGTCGCGTGCGGGGTATCTCAACCGCCAGCAGGGGAGGGGTACCTTTGTGTGCGCCCCCAAGCTCAAGCGCAAGATTCGCCAGAAGGGTGACGTCCAGAGCTTTACTGAGGGTTGTGCTGCCAACGACATGGTGGCCGGAGCACGCTTGGTGTCGCGCACGGTGGTCGCGGCGACGCACGAGGATGCGGCGTTCTTTGGCGTGGAGCCCGGCTGCGAGCTTATCGTGGTCGAGCGCGTGCGCACGGCCGACGGCATCCCTGTCATGCTTGAGAACAACGCCTTTGTGCTCGCCGACCATCCCTACCTGCAGACGCTGGCCGATGAGGACCTCACCGATAACTCAATCTTTGCGCTCGTTGCCGAGCATTCGGGTCGCGCGCCGCTCAAGTCCGACCCCTGCACCGTGGAGATTGCGCTTGCCGATGCTCAGGCGGCCCCGCTGCTGGAGGTGCCGGTCGGCGAGCCACTCTTCTATATGGAGGCGTACTTTACCGATGAGGACGAGCGCCCCTTGCTGCTCGGCCGCCAAAAGATCGTGGGCTCGCGTTACGTGTTTGACATCTAACGTCCACAGATAGAACAACATAGAACAAATTTGCCGAGATGACTTCACGGGCGTTGTTACACGTGTTATAAATAGGACAACATAGAACGACAGCAGGTACGAGCTGCCGTCGCTCAAAGCCGCCCCACAAGGAGGAACATCAGGATGAACGCACATGATCTGGTTCAGGAAATCATCGAGCGCAAGGGCAAGATCGAGAACGTCTTTTGGATCGCTTGTGGCGGTTCGATGATCGACCTGATGCCGGCCAACGAGCTGCTCAAGCGCGAGGCCACCACGTTTTCCTCGACGGTCTACACGGCACGCGAGTTTTGCCTGATGGCCCCCAAGAGCCTTGGCGAGAAGTCTCTCGTTATTGCATGCAGCCACAGCGGCAACACGCAGGAGGTCGTCGACGGCTGCGAGATGGCGTTGGCTGCCGGCGCCGAGGTCGTCGCCATGACCGACTGCGAGGGCTCCAAGATCGACAACGGCAAGTGGGCCACCTGGGTCTATCCGTGGGGCGAAGGCGTGCCGCAGGCCGAGGTGCCTCAGGGTATCGGCGCTCTGATCGCCGCCGAGCTGCTCGACCAGCAGGAAGGCTACGAGGCACTCGCCGACATGTACGCCGGCCTTAAACAGATGGATGCGCTGCTGCCCGCCGCTCGCGAGAAGGTCAACGCCGAGCTGGGCGCCCGCTTTGCCGAGCTTTGCCAGCAGCACAAGTTCTTCTATATCCTGGGCTCCGGCCCCAACTTTAGCCAGACCTACGCCATGGCCATCTGCTCGCTCATGGAGATGCAGTGGCAGCACTGCTGCTATATCCACTCCGGCGAGTATTTCCACGGCCCCTTCGAGGCCACCGAGCCCGGCGTGTTCTACTTTGTGCAGCTTGGCGCGGGCGAGTGCCGCCCCATGGAGGAGCGCGCCCTTGCGTTCCTCAACACGCACACCGATACGATTATGGTGCTCGACGCGCTTGAGTACGGCGTGGGCGACGTGCCCGCCAGCGTGCGTTCGTACCTAGAGCCGATCTTCTTCTACAACATGAGCTGCGAGCTGCGCGCCGCCCGCGGCAAGGTCTTCGACCACAGCCCCGAGGTTCGTCGCTACATGGGCATCGAGCAGTACTAATATACCGGGAATAACCTCTCACGACGGGGTCTGCGCTGTGCGCGGGCCCCGTTTTGCGTTGTGGCGGCCGGATTCGTGTCTGCGCGAAAACGAAGGTGAATACTTTTCCGCGAAGTGAACGACCTATTTTGGACCCCCGAAGCATCCACACTTTTTGACGCCAAAACTGCAGGGAAAACTCGACGAAACCGCAGGAAACGGCGTCCGAAAAGTGTCGATGCTTCGGGGGCTCGTTTTTACTCGTTCACTTCGCGGAAAAGTATTCACCTTCGATTCGCAAGGGCACTGCGTGAGTCAAAAAAGCGGGCCGCGCCGGGGATTTCCGGCGCGGCCCGCTTAGTATCGTGCTTCGATTCGCAAGGTTGCGGCAGCCAGCGGCCTACTTTGCGTCGTAGGCCTCGGCGTCCCACCAGTCGAGCTGGGCGATGTTGTCACGGATGTGCTGGCAGCTCTTGTGGAAGCCCTCGAGCTCGTACTCGGACAGGTCGAGCGTGTAGACCTCCTCGACGCCCCCGGCGCCGATCACGCACGGCAGGGATGTGAAGATGCCCTCCTCGCCATACTGGCCGGTCATGAGCGTGGAGGCGGAAAGCACGGCGTGCTCGTTGTGCAGAACGGCGGCGCAGACGCGTGCGGCGGAGTTGGCGACGGCATACTCGGTGCACTGCTTGCCCTGGTAGGTCACATAGCCGCCCTTGCGCGCGAGCTCCTCGACCTCCATGTGGTCAAAGGCGTACTTGTCGGGGTTCTCGGCCTGAAGCTCGTTGAGGCTCTTGCCGGCGATGGTCGCGGCCTTAAAGGCAGCCAGCTGGCTAAAGCCGTGCTCGCCGATCATGTAGGCGTCGATGGACTTGGGGCTCACGCCGACCTTCTTGGAGATTTCGGTGCGCAGGCGGGCGGAGTCCAGACCGCAGCCCGAGCCGATGATCTTCTTGGGATCGTAGCCGGTCAGGTGCCACAGCTCGGTGCACACGACGTCGCAGGGGTTGGAGATGCTCACGAAGATGCCGTCGAAGCCGGCGTCGACGATGCGCTTGGCAAAGGAGCGGGCGGCGTCGGTGGTAAAGAACAGCTCGCCGTCGCGGTTGCCAGCGGCCAGCGCGACCTTACCGGCGGCGTTGACGATGACGTCGCAGCAGGCCAGCTCCTCGTAGTGGTCGTAGCAGTTGACGATCTTGGTGTTGTACGGGACAAACGAAAGGGAGTCGCGCAGGTCCTGGACCTCGGACGTCACCTTGGCCTCGTTGATATCGCACAGGTACAGCTCGTCGGCAATGCCCTGCATGAGCAGGCTGTTGGCGACATGTGCTCCTACGTGGCCCTGGCCGACCACACCGATCTTACGCGTCTGGTACATATATGTATCCTTTCGGCCGAGTTTTTCGCGTCGAACCATTGTAGCGTCCTGCTACCACTTTGCTAGGATAAAGCGCAGCAGATTTTTGGGACATGCCTTAATCTCTACTTTTGGGGTGATTTGGGCCGCTGACGGCATCGCTGGGCGATGTGCTCGCGCGGATGGGGCCGCTCGTTGTACCATAGCTGCAACTGACTCGTAAGGAGCATCCATGCCCATTCGCATCCCCGACGCCCTCCCTGCCGCCGCGCAGCTCGAGAGCGAGAACATCTTTGTCATGACCGAGTACCGCGCGTTGCACCAGGACATCCGTCCGCTGCGCGTGCTCATCCTCAACCTCATGCCCACCAAGATCGCCACCGAGACGCAAATCATGCGCAAGCTCTCCAATACGCCGCTGCAGGTGGAGGTGGACCTGCTGCGCACCAAGACGCACGAGGCCACGCACGTAAGCGCCGGCCACCTGGAGACGTTCTACCGCACGTTCGACGACATCCGCGACATCCACTACGACGGCCTGATCATCACGGGCGCGCCGGTGGAGCAGATGCCGTTCGAAGAGGTCGACTACTGGCCCGAACTCTGCCAGATCATGGATTGGTCCACCACGCACGTGCACTCTACGCTGCACATTTGTTGGGGCGCACAGGCCGGCCTGTACCATCATTACGGTATCCAGAAGTACGATCTACCGGCAAAGGCGAGTGGCGTGTTCGAGCATTATCTGGTGAAGCCGCAAAGCCCGCTGGTCCGCGGCTTCGACGACCGCTTCTATGCCGTGCATTCGCGCAACACCGATGTGCGCCGCGAGGACGTGGAGGCCGAGCCGCAGCTTGAGGTCGTGGCTGTGTCCGACGAGGTGGGCCTGTACATCGTCAAGTCGACCGACAGCCGCCGCTTCTTTGTCTTTGGCCATCCCGAGTACGATACCGATACGCTGCGTCTGGAGTACGAGCGCGACGTGAAGCGCGGGCTCAACCCCCAGGTGCCGGCGCATTACTTCCCAGGTGACGACCCCACCGCCGAGCCGCGCAACGTCTGGCGCAGCCAGGCTCAGCTGCTCTACACCAACTGGCTCAACTACTACGTCTCCCATACCACACCCTACGACCTGGCCCGCGCCGGCGAGGAGCACTAGGCTGCCGGGAGGTACGCTGGCATTTAGGCGCTGACGATGTTGGGCAGTGGCAGATCGTGGGCGTCGGTGGGAACGTGGTCGACACGCTGTTCGTCAAAGGCGATGCCGACGATTTGGCATTCAGGTGCAACTGTGGGCAGGTAGCGGTCGTAGCAGCCTCCGCCGTAGCCCAGGCGCGCGTCGGTGCGGTCGAAAGCCACGAGTGGCACGACAACCATGTCGAGCTCGGCGGCGGGCACGATGGGGAAGTGGTCGCTGTCGACGTCCGTGGCTGCGAAGGCCCGCGTAGGGTGGGCGATAAACGGGGCCTCGGACGCATTGCAAGCAGAGACTGCCCGCATGCACATGCGCTGGCCATAAGCCATGGCGTCTGTTGCCGAGAGCATGCACGGATAGGCCACGCGCCAGCCGCATTTGGCGGCCGCGGCGGCAAACGCGGCGGGGTCGACTTCGGAACCCATGGCGGCATAGACGGCAACGGTGCGTTGGCCCGCAGTGCCGTTGGACTCCATCAGCTCAACAAGCCGCGCGCATACAACAGCAGACTTCGCCGTCCGAACATCCAAATCAAGAGCATCGCGCCGAGCAATCACCGCCCGCCGCAACTCAGCCTTATCCATTCCAGCCTCATCTCCCAAACCTACCAAAAAGGGACAGGTTTATTTTGGCAGCTTTTATCTGGGCAAACGCGATATGGGCAGTAAAGCCACCGCAAATATGCCTGTGAACTGCGCCCTTTGTGGTTGTTTGGGCTTATGCGTTAATGCTATAACGCCGCAGCGATTGCTTCAGTCACAAACTTATTGAGTGACTCACCCTTCTTTGCTGCTGCCAGCGCCGCTTGCTTGTGGAGCTCGGAGCCCGTTCTTACGTTGAACGAGCCCTTAAAAGCCCGCTCGGGTTCCTTGCCCTTCTCGGCGCAAAACTCAAGGTAATCGTCGACGGCGTCGTGGAAGCATTGCTCCACTTCTTCAGCCGTGGAGCCTTCAAATACGATTGCGTCCCTAATGCCGGTGACCATACCTGTTAGCACATGCTGCTCGGCATCGAACTCGACGGGGGCGAAATAGCCCTTGTATGCCAAAACGTTACTCATGACTACCTCCGACATCTTGCAGAAATCGAACGATGTTTCGAATGGTCCCCGCTGTCAATTCGTCAGATGGATGTGGCGCGTGCATTACGAACATCCTGCCATCTGATGGCCTGTAGAAGCGAACGCGCGATCCGGATGTCTTGCCTTTGTTGTCCATTTCAAAGCCATATGAAGCCATGACTTTTAAAAAATCGGTATACCGATACGTCGAAGGGCAGCTAAGCAGTTGGGCGATGAGTTTATCGGTCCGCGTCATCCCGCCTCACATTCTGCAACTATATCCTAGTTGCAATTTAAGTCCGATGCAAGCACCCCTACTATAGAACATGTGTACGTATAGAACAAGTGTTCGAATCAACACAAAGACACCTGTCCCCTTTGCGGTGGTTTTTGCTGAAGGGCGGGTGTCTGCGCCGGTTTGTCTCGATCTGTAACATCTGGAGCCGATATTGCCGCCTAGATGTTACAGATTGAGACGAAACCGGCGGGACGGGCTAAGCTGCCCCGCCCAAGCGGCGGAAAAGAAAAGGTAGATTTTCAGGCATGTCCCAAAAATCTACCTTTGTGCGTTAGGCCAGCAGGTCGATGACGGTAAAGCCGGCGTTGCTCTTGGCGATGACGTCTCGGCCGCCAAAGACGCAGGTGGGCGACGCGGCTGCGATGCGCGTCACATCGGCGCCGAGTGCGCGCAGCTCAGCGGGTGTGGCCGCGAGCATCTGGGCGCGGCGCTCCTCGCGCGCGTGCGGATCGAGCCTAGCCAGATAGGTCGTATTGCGGCGCTTGGTGAGCGCGTACGGCTTCACGGGCGCGTCCATGCCGCTCACGCAGCTCACAATAAAGCCCTCGAAGGCGGCCTCGTCGGGCTCAAAGCTGCCGAGCCATGCGCCCGCGCGTTCCATGCGCTCAATCGAAGGATCGACCGCCGGGTCGCGGTAGGTGTAGAACGCAGTCTGGCGCTCGCCGGCCGCGCGGAATCCGCATCCGTACGCACCGCCCTTCACGCGGATCTCGTTCCACAGGTAGTCGTAGGAGAGCGCGTTGGCGGCAACCGCCCAGGCGCCCGTCACTTCGAGCCCCAAGCGACGCGGATCGCACGCGCTCGCCGCAAAGCAGATGTCGCTGGGGATGACAAAGGCTTCGTGGCGGTCGCGCGGCGTCGGCACCACGAGCGCGTCGTTGCCGGCAATGCCCGCCGCACCCGCGCCCAGCCCCAGGTCGCCCGCAGCATTCCAGTACGCGTCAAAGTCCTCATCGCTGCCGGTAAAGCTCGCCAGGCAGCCGTCGGCCACAAAGATGCGACCTGCCAGCTCGGTAAGCTTGGCGCGCAGGCCGTCCAGTCGCTCATCAAAGTGCTCGAGCAGATCGCGCAGGAACAGGTAGAAGTCCACGCCCGAAAGCTGCTCACGCACCACGGCCGAAGGCGAGCTGTAGCTCATCGCGCGACCCAGCGCCGCCGAGTGTCCGTTGTTGATAAAACCCTGCTCAAGCCCAATGCGAATCTGCGTGAGCACGTCGCGAACGCGGTCGGCGTCGGCGTCGAGCAATAGCGTGCTCGACCACACCTCGCGCGGCAGGCTCGCCAGCGCGTCGATCTTCTCGGACAGGGCGCCGGCGCTCACCAGCAGGTAGGGGCGCACGCCGTCCACGTCGGGCTGCGTCATGACCTCGGTCGTAAAGCTCAAAAAGCCCAGCTTGCCGGCGAGCAGGTTGTCGAGTTCCTCGGCCGAATGCTCGCGCGTGGGCAGCTGCTTGAGCAGGCGGCAGAGCAGCGTCACGTAAGGCAGGTCCTCAAATGCGACGCAGCTCAGGTCGAAGTACTGCATGGCGTAGGCCAAACGGTTGGTGGGGATGTCGTGGCGCAGGCAGGGGATGGGCGCGGTCGTGTCCACGACCAGCGGCGGCTCGGGGCGCGCCTCGCCAATGTCGGACACGCGCAGGCGCGGCAGCGTGGCCTTGTCCTCGGGCGTGTCCTCGGCCTCCTGCGCGGCACGCAGCACAGCCGTGCGCTCGACCACGTCCGCCAGCTCGGCATCGGTCATGGCGTCACGCTTGGCTGCCAGCTCGGCGACCTCGGCACCCTCCGAACCCTCGGCGGCATCCACCGGCACCAGCTCGACCAGTGCCATGTGGTCGTTCTCCAGCACGAGCTCGCGCAGCAGGTCCTCAAAATAGCTGCCGTCCAGCTCGCCGCGCAGCTCCTCATACACCGGGCCATACTTGAGCGCCAACGTCGCGGCGTCGTCATCGTAGAGCCACGTGCTCAGCGCGTCGCACGCAATGGCCACGCCGTCGGCGATGCCATAGTCGCGCTGGCGCAGGTCGTACTCGTTGCTGCTGATGATGGCCTCCAGGCGCTCACGCGGAACGCCGTGCTCGCACAGGTCGCGACAGGCGTCCTGGAACACGCGACGCAGCTCGCGCGCTACGCCGGGCTGCGCGTTTTGCAGCATGATGAGCTCGTAGGGCTGCAGGCTTTCGGCCGCGGTGTAGCTCACCACGTTGCCGCCCAGGCCGGCGGCCAGAATGGCCTTCTTAACCGGTGCTTCGTTGGAGCCCAGCAGTGCCTCGAACAGGATATCCGCCGCGATCGTGCGCTTGCGGTCGAGCGCGCTGCCCAGCACAAGACCCAGGCCAACCAGGGCGTTCTCGGGCGTAGTGGCCATCTCGACGCGCTTATACTCACAGGTCACGGGTGCCTGCACGCCCAGTGGATTGGGTGCCAGCGCGGACGGGTCCTCGCCGGCGGCAACGGCGGCGTCCATGCGGCGGCTCGCAGCGCTCGGCTGCGACAGATAGCGCTCGTCCAAAAACGCCAGCGCGCGGTCCACATCCAGGTCGCCGTAGAGCGTGATGTAGGAGTTGGAAGGATTGTAGTGGCGCGCGTGCGTGTCCAGGAACTGCTCGTAGGTGAGTGCGGGAATCGCGCGCGGGTCACCACCGCTCTCGTGCGCATAGGCGGTGTCGGGATAGAGCGCGGCGTTGACGGCATCGTCCAGCACGCTCATGGGGTCGGACAGCGCACCCTTCATCTCGTTGAACACCACGCCGTTATAGCGCAGCGTGCCCTCGCGCAGGCTCGCGGAGCTGCCGTCGTCCTCGCCCTCGGCGCCCTCCGGCAGGTCCAGCTCGTAGTGCCAGCCCTCCTGCTCAAAAATGGTGGGTTTGGTATAGATGGCTGGGTTGAACACCGCGTCCAGGTACACGTCCATCAGGTTGTATAGGTCCTGCTCGTTGGTGGTGGCAACGGGGTAGATGGTCTTGTCGGGGTAGGTCATGGCGTTGAGAAACGTCTGCATGGAGCTCTTGATCAGATCGACAAACGGCTCCTTGACGGGGAACTTAGCCGATCCGCACAGCACCGAGTGCTCAAGAATATGGAACACGCCGGTGGAATCGGCCGGCGGCGTCTTAAAGCCAATGGCAAAGGCCTTGTTTTCGTCGTCGCATGCCAGGTACAGCAGGCGAGCGCCCGAGGCAGTGTGTCGCAGCACGTAAGCGTCCGAGTCGAGCTCGGGCACGGTCTCGCGGCGCTCGACGGCAAAGCCGTGGCAGGTAGTGCCGGGCACCAGCAGTGTAGCGGCTGCGGCGCGCGGGTCGGTTGAGGTGGTGGGCATATGCAGTCTCCTTTGACGCCCCAGCGGGGGCGAATCGAGTCGAATCCTCGAGAGTATACCCATATGGGGCCGCGACCCTGCGGCGAACTGGAGACGATGCAGCCGGATTGGGCATAGGTCCCGCGTGCCCGCCGCACGAGCGTGGAAAATTGGACACTCGCCAAACGAGAGTGGATATTCGGACGGACGAGCGAGGATTTCCGGATACCTATCGAACGAGAGTGGATTTTCGGACGGAATCAGCCTCAAAACGCCCAAATACCGTCCAAATATCCACCCTCATTTCCCGACCGTCCAAAATCCACGCTCATCCGCCGCCCGCACATCTCTCATCTCTCATTCGTCACGAATACGAGAGATAACAGAAAGACGAGAGATAAATATGAGAGATAACTGAGCAGCAAAGAGACAAGCAATCATGGTATTATCTCAATACAGATTGTTCTACCAGCAAAAACATGTTTATATGAAACAGATGGCAGACATCTTATCTTTTATCTCTCACTCATCTCTAATATGAGAGATAACAGAAAGATGAGAGATAATTACGAGAGATAACTGAGAGACGAAGGAAATCCATTCGCGGCATTCTTCGCAGAACCGAGCGAAAGGACGTGCAGATGAACGAAAACGAGCTGACCGGTCTGCTCGAGTCTTTAAGGCGCATGGGCTCGGACGATCTTAACGTCGAGGTCAAGGAGAGCGCCACAACGCTTTCCCGCGACGTATGGGAAACGGTCAGCGCTTTCGCAAACACCGCCGGCGGCATCATCGTACTCGGAGTGAGCGAGCGCGCGGGTTTTGTCCCAGTTGCAAACTTTGAGACCGAGAAAGTGCTCAACCAATTCGTGGCGGGCATGGGCGATGCCGGCGGTCGCGGAAAGCTGGCCAATCCGCCCAAATACACCATTGAGCGCGTGGAGCTCCAGGGCACCGTGGTTCTGGTCATCACGATTGAGGAGCTCGACCCGTCGAGCAAGCCTTGTTATGTCATAGAGCGGGGCGCCCAGGGCGGCAGCTACAAGCGCATCGATGACAAAGATGTGCCGCTTTCATCGACCGAGGTGCTCGCATTGGCGTCATACGGTCGAGCGACTCCGAGCGATCGCGACGCGGTGGCGGGTGCGGGCGCGGACAATCTCGACGAGACGCTGGTCGACCGCACGATAGAGCGTGCTTTCTCGCTGACGCCCCGAGCTATGCGCGGCGCGACGGACAAGAAAACAAAGCTGGAGCGCCTGAGTTTCCTCGACTCCCAGGGTAATGTGACTAAGGCCGGGCTCCTGGCTGCGGGCACCTACCCTCAGCAGTTTTATCCCAAGCTCTTTATCGATGTGGCGGTCCATGCCGGAACGCAGAAGGGCGCCGCGGGTTCGTTGAGGTTCATGGACCGCACAATCTGTGAGGGAACGTCGGGCGAGATGATCTCGGATGCTGTCGTGGCCGTCGCCAAGAATTTGCGGCGAACCTCGACCGTCCAAGGCGTCTCGCGTGTCGACTCGCTTGAGATTCCCGAGGAGGTTCTGCGCGAGGCAATCGCCAACGCCGTAATCCATCGAGAATACGGGGATCGGTTCTGTGGACAATCGATTGCCGTCGACGTCTTTGACGATCGTGTCGAGGTGACGAATCCTGGCGGCCTTTACGGGGGAAAGACTCGCGAGAACTTGTTTGACGGCAGCTCCCGATGCCGTAACGCGACGCTTGTGAAGCTCATGTCGATTGTCCCGCTGCCGGATGGCGCAGGTTCGCCGGCTGAGGGCAATGGCTCGGGCATCCCGATGATGATCGATGCCATGCGCGCGCATGGTCTGGCCGAGCCCCTGTTCTGCCCGGGGTTCGATCGGTTCAAGGTCGTACTTTACCGTTCAAAGATCGAGCCGGTCGATCATGGCGGGGGCTTAATTGTGACGGCACTCAAACACTACGGCGAGCTGGGGACGCGTGAGCTGGCAGAACGTACGGGGCTTACAATTTCCCAGGTAAGGTCGCGCGTCAACGCGCTCATTGCTCAAGGCGAGCTTGAGCCCACGGCGCCGGCGACGAGCCGCAACCGCAAGTATCGACTGTCAGAGCGCGTGGAATAAATGCGTTAGTGGACGAGGCGACCCAATAATCGACCCTCGATTGGCGCCCACTAAGGTAAAGCGGTTGTTGCCCAGTCGACGGTGATGCTAAAGACTCGGCTTACGCCGGCATGGCCCCGAACCCGTCCATCAAGAACAGCCTAAGAACCAGCTTGATGACATATCCCGGTTTGACTTCAGCCGTGCCAAAGACGCTGCGTTCGGCGAGCTCGCTGCGGTATGCGTAGATATCGCGGATAAGGTCCGCGCCCGAAAGCGTAAACATGTAGCCTGCGTCCGAAAGCGCATTGGGTGCGGCGGGCAACTTGGCCATGTGGCAGAACGTTTGCAGGTCGGGCGCCATAACATTCTGGTAGTCGAGGTGGCCGCTGGTATCCTGTGCGGCAAGCTCCAATTGGCGCACAAAATCCAGCGCCGCCGCTAACACAAAGCTCGGCGTAGGCGCATTGACGTCCTGGGTGGTCGCCACAAGCCTGCCCGCTGCCTGCGTGATAAGCCAGGCGACCTCGCGCTGGCAGCGCACGGCCTTGCGCGTAACCGGCTTGATGGACGAAGAAGAAACGCTCCCCTTAGGCGGATTCGAAGCAGCCATAAGACCCTCCCATGAACGACCCGGCCCAACAAGCCCGGATGAAACACGTGCTACATCAGTATACAGGGAAGTGGGGTAGCGGGGTACAAGCGCGCCAGCGGCAAACCGAGAGCATCAACGATGTGCCGATCGCGGAATGAGATCTCGTAATAATTGACTTCCGGCCATATTATTGAGGGGCATGACTCGCGTTCGTATGGTTGTAGGTGCTGGCGATGAACGACATTGACCTTGCTGTTCCGTTGATGGATGGACCAAGCTATGACCGCGCCTGCAGTCTCGTGCCTTCCGAATACGTTGAGGCATGGGAGTGGTTTCTGGGTGAGGAACAGCGCGGCGGCGTTTGGACCAGCCTTCCGCACCACACCAAGGAAGATAGCCCTCAGTATCAGTATCGTTTGAGAATTGGCTCGGACTTCTTTCCCGTAACGCGGGATTCAGGGATCTTCTGGCCGGGCCAGGATCGGGTGAAGCAAGACCCCAATAAGATCTTTGCGCTCTCGGTCCATAACTCTAAAAAGAGCTTCTACACCGATGTGCCTCCGCTCTATTTGGACGATGGTACGTGGGTCATTAAGTACTCGGTTCAAGCGCCGGGTACCGTTGGTTTTCGAGACCAGAATTACAACCGTAAAATGCTCAACTGCATGGAATGTGGCGTCCCAGTCGGAGTCATATTCGCAACCGAGGTGGGCTATAAGGTGCTCGGCCTTGCGTTTGTTGAGCGGTTCGAGCCCGAAAACGGATGGTTTATTCTGCACGGTCCTGTTCATAAAGGCGGACCGGACCCTCGTTTTGTGCCCGACATGAGTTATCTGAAGCGCATGCCCGTCGATATTGAGTTTGCCGGACAGGGTGCGACCGACGACGAAAAGGTCCGCTATGCGTTAAGGCGCGAGCGATTGGGGCAACAATGGTTCCGCAAGCAGCTCGTTGCCGCCTATGACGGCCGTTGCGCGGTGTCGGACTGCGGCGTCAGCGAAGCTCTGGAGGCTGCGCATATCGAGAATTACTCGGGACCCAAATCGCAGGTTGCCAGCAACGGCATTCTGCTTCGGCGCGACTTACATGCTTTATTCGATGCTCATCTGATTTCGTTTGAGCCTGTTTGCGGTGAATATCGGCTGTGTGGATCGTACCTGTTGGATAAGACCGACTACGCTTCCTTTGCGGGTACGACGCTAAGGCAGCCGAATGAGCATCAGTGGCGACCCAATACGGTGTTTCTTGAGGCCCATCGCATTGAGTTCGATCGCTCGGAAAAGAAGCGTGAAAAGGCGGGGCTTCTGCCGTATTAGCGTATTTGGTTTTGGCATTCTTTGACGATCGTGTTGTTTGATCGGATCGCGTGGCGATGCAATCTCGCGCACGCCCGCCGGTGCATGCTCTTTCTGATTTGTATAGCGAGAGGGGAGCGTGTATGAGCTGGCGAGGCGATATTGCGATGGGGAAGTACGGAAAACTGCCGTGTGCCCTTATAGACAACAATATGTTTCCGAGCGTAGAGGTTGATTGCGGGTCGTTTGTCGTCGCTTGCCCTTGCTGCGGCTCACAAATACCGTGTCTCGACATTCGGTTCATCGATGCGTGCGACAGGCTCAGCGACGAAGTGAGAAAACGGACAGGCGTTCATATGCCGGTGTGTCCGGAGAAATGCCCCGTTTGTGGCCCCGATATCGTGTACGACGCCGGCGACGAGGGATAGGTGATGCGGAGGAGCTGACTGTGAAGGCCTCTCCGTCCCTACAAATAAATCCCCTCACCGAGCTGCTTGTGGAACTCGGCGTGATGGTCGCGTGCCCAGGTAAAGAGCGCCTGGTCAAAATTGGTGCGCGTGGCCGGGACGCCAAAGACGCCGACAACTTCGACACGCACAAACTCCAGTGCCGGCAGCTTGTTGATGGCAGTGAGGGCAAACGGGGACGAGGGCTCCTCGAACAGATGGCGGCTGCCTTGCAGCGCGTCGCAACTGGTGCACGTGTTGCCGAGCGACGGGGCTTTGGAGGCTCGCACGCCTACGGGCTTGTAGCCGCAACGCTTATGAAGGTAGTCGCGGATCTCGCCCGGCACGCAGCCAAGAGCGGGCACGATGGCGAGTGCGTTGGCGTTGGCCGTGTCGATGGCAATGTGCCCGGCTTCGTTGGGCGCGTGCGCGATGGCGATGCTCTCGTCGTTATCGGTTCGATAGGGAATGCCAAAGGCCGCGACCGAGGTCTCTTTGTGACACTTCCAGCACTCGCGCTTGCCCAGTACTAGAAATATATACGGCGCAGAGGGGTCGGATCGGTCAACACCGGGCAGCCACTCGGCAAAGGGCTCGGGGTTGACGCCGCTGGGTACATACCAGATCTTCTTGGTCCGGTCCCATTTGGCGCCCAGCGCCTTGGCTTCTTCTTTGTGCGAAAAGGGGACATCGAGCTCGGTGCGCATGGCGGCTCCTTGGTGCTGCAGGTGCAAGTGGCTCAAGGATACCGCAGGGCGCAGACATCGCGGCGTTTTGCTGAGAAGTTGCGGTGCGGACTGATTGGTTATGCCGATGGATAGATCGGCAAGTAGATGGTCGGCTTTTGGCCAGTTGGGCGGCTGGAGCAGCTTGCGGCGCAGTTTTGTGCCTGGCTATTGTTGATGTTGGGGTATTGAATTTGTTTGGCAGCCATTTGTCAGGTGAATTGATGTTACGTTGCGATGACGGTTGGGGCTGCCAGCGGATTTGGCGACATAAAACAAAACAGCCCAGAGAACATAGCCTCTGAGCTGCGAACATTTGGTGGGCGTTAGAAGATTTGAACTTCTGACCTCTTCCGTGTCAGGGAAGCGCTCTCCCCCTGAGCTAAACGCCCGATCAAGGGTGCGCAAGTGCGCAAGGGATAATATAACGGAGCCTGAACTCGGTGGCAAGAACATTTTTAAAAATCGCTTACATTGTGGAATTCGGGGGCTTTGTCATATCCATTTCAAAAGAGCCTGCTGCCGCGATTTGGCTGTCGCATAATGCAAGGCCATTGCGGTATCGAGCTATGGAAAGACGCCTGCGGAATTGTCCTACCGATAAGCGGACAAGCCTCCGGCTGGTGCCTTCGCCGTGGTAAGGTAAGCCGAATTGCTTCCAGACTGTTTCGGGGGAGTGGAATGAGCAAAGAGTGTGTCGAGCAGGTCGAAGGCGCGGGGGCTTCGGTGCCGATGACCGATATATCGAACATTGATGTGCCCGAGGGCACCGACGAGCTCAGCCGCAGCACCCGCCGTGCATGGCGCAATCGCCTGAACAGCGCTTCGACGCGCAAGTTGATCACGGGCGTCTTGGCCACGCTGGCGGGCGGTTCGTTTTGGGGCTTCTCGGGCACTAGCGCGAGTTTTTTGTTCGATACCTACCACGTCGATACCCTGTGGCTCATGAGCGTGCGTCAGATTCTCGCCGGTCTGCTGTTTATGGTCGTGGTCGTCACGCGCGATCGTGCGCGCCTGGTCAAGCTGTGGACCACGCCTGCCGACCGCAAGCAGTTGCTGCTCTTTACTGCCTTTGGCCTGCTCTTTAATCAGTTTTGTTATCTTTCGGCCGTGCGCCTGACCAATGCCGGAACGGCGACGGTGCTTCAGTGCCTGCAGCTGGTCATCATTATGGGCTACACCTGCGTGATCGACCATCGCATGCCTCGCGTGCGTGAGGCCGTTGGCATTGGGTTGGCCCTGGGCGGCACCTTTTTAATCGCTACCGGCGGCGACCCTACCAGTCTGAGCATATCGCCGCTTGGCCTAGTCGCAGGCCTTATGTGTGCGGTTAGCGCCGCCTGTATGGCGGTGATCCCCGCCAAGATCCTGCCCGAATACGGTAGCCCCATCGTCACGGGCTCGGCAATGCTCACGGCGGGCGTGGTCTCATGTGTCTTCGTGCAGCCCTGGGCGCATATGCCGGCGCTCGATGCCGCCGGTATCGAGGCGCTCGCGGTGTTCGTGGTTATCGGCTCGTTTTTTGCTTACATGCTCTATATGCAGGGCGTTAAGGACATCGGCTCGGTGCGTGCGAGCCTCATCGGAACTGTGGAGCCGGTTTCGGCGACCATCACCAGCGCCGTTATGCTGGGCACGGTGTTTTTGCCGACCGACCTTATCGGCTTTGCCATGATCATCGTGATGATGTTCCTCACGGTGTAGCCCCTACGGTTGCTTTAAAGGATAATAGGCTGGCGGCGCGTTGCTTTGGCGGCGCGCCTTTGTCTATAGAGAGGACCTCTTATGAAGTACTTTGGCACCGACGGATTTCGCGGCGAGGCCAACGTTGGGCTGACCGTAGAGCATGCGTACAAGATCGGCCGTTTTGTGGGTTGGTATTACGGTGCCAACCGCGAGCGCAAAGCACGCGTGATCGTGGGCAAGGACACGCGTCGCTCGAGCTATATGTTCGAGGCGGCGCTGGTGAGTGGCCTGGTCGCAAGCGGTGCGGACGCATATATGCTGCACGTGATCCCAACGCCGGGCGTGGCGCATCAGACCGTGGAGGGCTGCTTCGATTGCGGCATCATGATCAGTGCGAGCCACAACCCGTTTTGCGATAACGGCATTAAGCTTGTCAACAGCGACGGCTTTAAGATGGACGAGGACGTGCTGGAGCTCATCGAGGACTATATCGATGGCAAGAGCGAGGTGCCGCTGGCCACGGGCAACCACATCGGCGCCACGGTGGACTACATGCAGGGTCGCAACCGCTATATTGCCTCGCTCATCGCGAGCGCGAACTTTTCGCTGCAGGGCGTCAAGATCGGCATCGACTGCGCCAACGGTTCGGCGTCCTCGGTGGCCAAGCCGGTGTTCGACGCGCTGGGCGCCGATGTGCGCGTGATCAATGCCGCGCCCGATGGCTTTAATATCAACGTTGACTGCGGCTCTACGCATATGGAGCGCCTGCAGCGCCACGTGGTGGAGCAGGGCCTGGATGTGGGCTTTGCCTACGACGGTGATGCCGACCGCTGCCTGGCCGTGGACGAGCGCGGTCGTGTGGTCGACGGCGACCAGATCCTGTACGTGTGCGGTGTGTACCTGAACAAGCACGGTCGCCTTTCGGGCGGTACCGTGGTTCCGACGATTGCCAGCAACTTTGGCCTGGTTAAGTCGCTGGAGCTTGCCGGTCTGAGCGCCGTGACCAGCGGCGTGGGTGACCGTCACGTGTACGCCAAGATGCGCGAGGGCGGCTTCAGCCTAGGCGGAGAGCAGACGGGCCACACGATCTTTGGCGATATCGAGCGCACGGGCGACGGCATTATGACCTCGCTGCGCGTGATGGAAGTGATTCGCGCCGAGCGCGAGACGCTCTCACAGCTCACGGCTCCGTGCAAGCTTCTGCCGCAAGCGCAGGTTGCCGTGCGCGTGGCCGACAAGGACGCCGCGCTTGAGAACATGGGCGTGCAGAATGCGATCGCCGAGGCCGAGGCCGCGCTGGCGGGCGAGGGCCGCGTTCTCGTGCGCAAGAGCGGAACCGAGTCGGTGATTCGCGTGCTGGCTGAGGCTCCGGACCAATCGGCCGCCGACGCCGCCATGAAGCGCATCGCCAGCGCGCTGGAAGCCCTGTAGGGGCCTTCGGGGCTGTTTAGCAGGGGGTTACTAATAGGTTGTGGCCAAAAAGTGGCAAATATGAGTACTGTCACTAATTTGGTAGCAGCAATTTCTGCCTCCAAAGGGCATCTTAGCGTCTCCCAAATAGCCTGTAGGCCAACGATTTTCTACATGTGTTCAATAAATAGGCCCTCAAATGAGACCAATTCCCATTTGATGGCCTATTTTTACCTGAAATAAATGCAATAAAATCGGCAACAGTACTCATATTTGCCCTTTTTTGGCCACGACTCCCCAATGACTAGGTGAAAAGGGGGCGCCGCGGAACCAATTCCGCGGCGCCCCCTTTGCGTTGGCGTGTCGCCTAAGCTTTACAGCTCGTAGAGCGTGGTGAACTTGTCCTGCAGGTAGCTGCAGTAGTAACGGGCGTCGAATGCCATGCCGCAGGCGCCCTTGATGAGTTCCGGCGCGTCTTTGGCGCGGCCCCACTGCCAAATGTGCTCGCCCAGCCAGGCGCGGACGGGCGCCAGATCACCGCTCGCACAGGCACCGGTAAGGTCGACGCCGTCGCGGCACATGGCCGGCACGAACATGGCGTCGTAGGCGCTGCCCAGCGCATAGGTGGGGAAGTAACCAAATGAGCCGCCGCTCCAATGCGTATCCTGCAGGCAGCCGCGCGTGTCGTCGGGAACGGGAATGCCCAGGTACTCGTCCATAAAGCGATTCCAAAGCGCAGGGATGTCCTTGGCCGTGGCCTCGCCGGCAAACAGCATGCGCTCGATTTCGTAGCGCACCATAACGTGCAGCGGATAGGTGAGCTCGTCCGCTTCGGTGCGGATCAACGACGGCTGCGCGATGTTCACGGCGCGGTAGAGCGTGTCCTCGTCCACGCTGCCATAGACCTCGGGCGCGTGACGGCGCAGCACCTCGAGCAGCGGGCCCATAAAGGCGCGGCTGCGACCCACGGTGTTCTCGAAAAAGCGGCTCTGGCTCTCGTGGATGCCCATGGAAGTGCCACCCTCCAGGCAGGTGCGCGCATAGGCAGGATTGACGCCCAGCTCGTACATGGCGTGTCCCGCCTCGTGGATGATGCTGTAGACATTGGAGATGCAGTCGTTCTCGTAGATGTGCGTCGCAATGCGCGCGTCACCCACGGCAAAGCCCTCGCTAAACGGATGCTCGGTAAAGGCAAGCGTGGTGTCGTCCAGGTTAAGGCCGACGAGCTTCATAAGGTCGAAGCTCATGGCACGCTGGGCGGCCTCGGGCACATGCGCGTGCAAAAAGTCTGCAGCGGGCTGCTGGCCGCGCTCGCCGATGGCGTGCACGAGCGGCACGACCGTGGCCTTGACCTCGTCGCAAAACGCGTCGAAGCTCTTGGCGGAAAGGCCGCGCTCGTACTGGTCGAGCCAAACATCGTATGGGTCGCGCTTGGGGTCCATGAGCTCGGCCTGATGCTTAAGTTGGGCGACGATTCTATCCACATAGGGCTCAAAGCTCGCCCAGTCATTGGCCGTCTTGGCCTTGTGCCACACGGCGTCGGCCTCGCAGGTGAGCCTGGTCCAGGCCTCGGCCTCCTCGGTGGGAATGACGCTCGCTTCGCGCTGGTCGCGGCCGAGCACGCGAATCTCGTCGAGCAGCTGCGGGTCGTCGATCTTTTCGCCCACAACCGTCTCGCGGGCCAACGAACGCACAAGCTCAACGGACTTCTCGCTGGTCAAGAGTTTGTGATGCTCGCCGGCAAGGGTGCCCATGGCATCGGCGCGGGCCGCGGCGCCGTTGGCGGGAGCAATGGTCGCGCCGTCAAACTCGGCAATCTTGAGCAGGTACTCGCGGGTCCACAGCTTGCCCTCGAGCTTGCGGAATTTTTTAACGGCCTTTTCGACCTTCATGCCTTTGGGCGTCTTGCCCGCTGCGGGCTTGGCCTTCTTATCGAGTTTCTTTCCCATACCATATCCTTGATCTCGCGAGCCGAGCGCCACGGATGGGCGCACGGCCAGTTTGCACAGCTACCTGACTTGTACCCAGTGCGAACAAAACGGAACGCGGCGATACGCCCACACAATGTGGTATCCTATAGCCCAATGCGTTGACGGAGAGGGTTTTGCCCGCCGCGTCGCCGGCAAGAGAGGGAAGGTCATGGGCTGCAAGCCTTCCTGCGGTGACAAGGGCCAAGCGTTCACTCCCGAGCAGCGACCTCAACGGGCGCGCGGCCAGCGGCGGCGATGTCCCCAGTAGGGAAGCCGTGAGCCTCGCGACAAGGGGCAAAGAGTGGGCGCGGCGGGCCAGACATCCGTCGGGTCAAACAAGGTGGTACCGCGGAATTCAACCGTCCTTGGGCAATGCACATGCCCGAGGGCGGTTTTTTGTTACCGAACCGGGCCGCGTTTTCGCAACGTCAGACGGCGGCAGCCGCCTCGGCAAGCGGGGAGCGCGAGAGACGAAAGGGAAGACATGAGTCTGATTGATGATCTGGTCAAACTCGAGGAAGAGGCCAAGGAGCTCGTCGCAGGCGCCGACGACGCCGCAAAGCTCGAGGCCGCACGCGTTGAGCTGCTCGGCCGCAAGGGTCGCATCACCGGCCTGATGCGCATGATGGGCAAGCTCGCCCCCGAGGATCGTCCCATGATGGGCAAGCGCGCCAACGAGATGCGCCAGCTGATCGAGGGCATGCTTGACGAGCGCACCACCGAGATGAAGGCCGCCGCCCTCAAGCACGCACTCGAGCACGAGGCCGTCGACATCACGCTGCCGGGCATCCGTCCGCAGATCGGTCACCAGCACCTGATCAAGCAGATCATCGAGGAGGCCGAGGACATCTTCTGCGGCATCGGCTACACCGTCGAGTCCGGCCCCATGGTCGACACCTCCTACTACAACTTCACTGCGCTCAATGCTCCCATGGATCACCCGAGCCGCTCGGCCCGCGATACCTTCTACGTGGTCGACAACAACCCCGGCAGCGTCGCGCCCCCCGAGGCACACGCCCATGGCGAGTCCGACGTGCTGCTTCGCACCCAGACTTCGGGCGTGCAGATCCACACCATGGAGTCGCAAAAGCCGCCCATCTACATGATCTGCCCGGGCACCGTCTATCGTCCCGACACGGCCGACGCCTGCCACCTGCCGCAGTTCAACCAGATCGAGGGCCTGGTCGTCGACGAGGGCATCACCTTTGGCGACCTCAAGGGCACGCTCGACTACTTTGTTAAGTGCATGTTTGGCGAGGATCGCAAGACGCGCTACCGCCCGCACTTCTTCCCCTTCACCGAGCCTTCCTGCGAGGTGGACGTGAGCTGCCACGTGTGCGGCGGCAAGGGCTGCAACTTCTGCAAGCACAGCGGCTGGATCGAGATCCTGGGCTGCGGCATGGTCGACCCCAACGTCCTTATCAACTGCGGCATCGACCCCGAGAAGTACACCGGCTTCGCCTTCGGTATTGGCGCCGAGCGCGTCGCGGCCCTACGCTACGACCTGCCGGACCTGCGCACGTTGATGACGGGCGACATGAGGTTCTTGAACCAGTTCTAGAACGCTTTCTTCTTAGTTGCAGTTTCCGGCTCAAAGCCGCATTTATGAAATGAGACCAGTTATATGCGCGTTTCTTACGACTGGCTCAAGACCATGATCGATATTCCGGAGGATCCCAAGACCCTTTCGGACGAATATATCCGTACCGGCACCGAGGTCGAGGCGATTGACACCGTGGGCGAGTCCTTCGACCACGTGGTGACCGCCAAGGTGCTCACCAAGACCCCGCACCCCGATAGCGACCACATGTATGTGTGCTCGGTCGATGTGGGCGACAAGAATCTCGACGCCGACGGCAACCCCGCTCCACTGCAGATCGTCTGCGGCGCGCAGAACTTTGAGGCCGGCGACCACATCGTCACGGCCATGATCGGCGCTGTCCTGCCCGGTGACGTCAAGATCAAGAAGAGCAAGCTTCGCGGCGTCGTGTCCATGGGCATGAACTGCTCCGCGCGCGAGCTCGGCCTGGGCGGCGACCACTCCGGCATCATGATCCTGCCCGAGGATACGCCCTGCGGCATGCCGTTTGCCGAGTACGTGGGCTCGAGCGACACCGTGCTCGACTGCGAGATCACGCCCAACCGTCCCGACTGCCTGTCCATGATCGGCATGGCCCGCGAGACCGGCGCCATCTTCGACCGTGATTTCCACGTTGAGCTGCCCGCCATCAAGGCCGAGACCGGCCGCGCGACCGACGACGAGCTTTCCGTCGAGATTGCCGACGAGGGTCTGTGCGACCGCTATGTTGCCCGCATCGTGCGCAACGTGAAGGTCGGCCCCTCGCCCGACTGGATGGTCAAGCGCCTCAACGCCCTGGGCGTGCGCCCGCACAACAACATCGTCGACATCACCAACTACGTGATGATGCTCACCGGTCAGCCGCTGCACGCCTTTGACCTGGACACCTTTGCCGAGCGCGATGGCCATCGCCGCGTGGTGGTTCGCGCCGCCCAACAGGACGAGAAGTTTACGACCCTCGACGGCGAGGAGCGCACGCTTGACGCCGGCATGGGCCTCATCACCGACGGCGAGCGCCCCGTGGCGCTGGCCGGCGTTATGGGCGGCATGGATTCCGAGATCGAGGACGACACCGTCGACGTGATGGTCGAGAGCGCCTGCTTCAACGCCGGTCGCACCTCGCACACTAGCCGCGACCTGTCGCTGATCTCCGACGCCTCCATTCGCTTTGAGCGCCAGGTCGACGAGACCGGCTGCGTGGACGTCGCCAACGTTACCTGCGCTCTCATCGAGGAGATCGCCGGCGGCGAGGTTGCTCCCGGCTATGTCGACGTTTTCCCCGCGCCCAAGACTATCGACAGCATCAAGCTGCGCCTGGCCCGCGTGCATGCCATTTGCGGTGCCGACATCGAGCCCGACTTTATCGAGCGTTCGCTCACCCGTCTGGGCTGCACCGTCGAGCGCGACGGCGAGGACTTCATGGTCACCCCGCCGAGCTTCCGTCCCGACCTGCCGCGTGAGATCGACCTGATCGAGGAGGTCCTGCGCCTGTGGGGCATGGGCCGCGTGACGGCGACCATCCCGGCTGCCAAGAACCATATTGGCGGCTTGACCCGCGAGCAGAAGCTCACCCGTAAGGTCGGCGAGATCCTGCGCGCCTGCGGCCTCAACGAGACCACGACCTTTGGCTTTGCCGCCCCGGGCGACCTGGAGAAGATCGGCATGTCCACCGAGGGCCGCGGTTGCCCCGTGGTGCTCATGAACCCGCTGGTGGCCGAGCAGACCGAGATGCGTCGTTCGCTGCTGCCGGGCCTGCTGCAGTCCGTTGCCTATAACGAGGCCCACGGCACGCCCAACGTGCACCTGTACGAGGTCGGCAGCCTGTTCCACGGTCGCGAGAACGCCAGCCTGCCCAAGGAGACCAAGTCCGTGGCGGGCGTGCTCTCGGGTCAGTGGAGCGAGCAGTCCTGGACCATGAAGTACCGCAAGCTGCGCTTCTTCTTTGGCAAGGGCATTGTCGAGGAGCTGCTCGCCCAGCTGCGCATCGAGAAGGTTCGCTTCCGTCCCGTCGAGGGCGAGGGCTACGCTTTCTTGCAGCCGGGTCGTGCGGCCGAGGTTCTGTCCGGCGGCACCGTGCTGGGCTGGGTCGGCGAGATTCACCCCGAGGCGCGCGAGGCTTGTGGTATCGATGAGGTTGTCGTTGCCTTTGAGCTCGATCTGGACAAGCTGATCAAGGGTGCCCGCAACCAGGAGAACTACCGCGAGTTCTCGCAGTACCCTGCCGTTGAGCACGACCTTGCTATCGTGGTCGACAACACCGTGACCTGCGAGGATCTTGAGCGCCGTATTACCAGCGCCGGCGGCAAGCTGCTCGAGGGCGTGCGCCTGTTCGACGTCTACCGCGATCCCATCCGCATCGGAGCGGGCAAGAAGTCCATGGCCTTTGCGCTTACGTATCGCTCCGACGACCATACGCTCACCAGCGAAGAGGTCGAGAAGGCGCACCAGAAGATCGTCACCAAGGTATGCAAGGGCGTAAACGGCGAGGTCCGCGGATAGGGCTTGCGCTGGGAGCGTAGGGCCTGATGGCGGTTGCTGTGGCCTTTGCGTGACCGCGGTGTTCGGTATAAGGCACCGTTGATCCTGCATATATGACACGCGCATTACATAACGGCGTGCTGCTTTGTCGGCAGCACGCCGTTTTGCTATGATAGCCCGCGGCGTGTTACGAATCTGACAATGCGTAACACTGACAAGGTGATTTAAGCGGCGTTGCAATTCTGTGCGTCGACAACCGGGAGGCGTACATGCACATTCCAGATAATTATCTGTCCCCGCAGACCGATGCCGTCATGGCGGTGGCAATGGTGCCCGTTTGGGTCCACTGCATCAAGAAGGTGCGCGCCACGCTCGATCGCGAGCACATGGCTTTCCTGGGCATCTGTGCAGCATTTTCCTTCTTGCTCATGATGTTTAACGTTCCGCTGCCCGGTGGCACCACTGGTCACGCCGTTGGCGGCGCGCTCATCGCGCTGTTGTTGGGCCCGGAGGCCGCTGCCATTGCCGTCTCGGTCGCGCTGGCGCTGCAGGCGCTGCTGTTTGGCGACGGCGGCATCCTGTCCTTTGGCGCCAACTGCTTTAACATGGCCTTCGTGCTGCCGTTTGCCGCTGCTATCGTGTTCCGTGCGCTCAACAGCCGCTTGCACGACAAGAGCTGGGGCACCTCGGTTTCGGCCATCGTAAGCGGCTGGGTCGGCCTGTGCCTGGCGGCCCTGTGCGCGGCAATCGAGTTTGGTATTCAGCCGATGCTCTTTACCAGCGCTTCGGGTGCGCCGCTGTACTGCCCCTTTCCGCTGTCTATTGCTATCCCTGCCATGTTGATCCCGCATATGCTGGTCGCCGGTGTCGTCGAGGGCGTGGCGACGGCCGCAATCTACGGTTTCATTAAGAAGACGGCGCCAAGCGTTATCGTCGGGCCCGAGGCCGTCGATGGTCAGCTTGCTGCCGAGGGCGCTGCTGCCAAGAAGACCTCGCTGGTCCCCACGCTCATTCTGGTCGCCGTGCTTGTCGTGGCCACGCCGCTGGGCCTGCTGGCCACGGGTGACGCCTGGGGCGAGTGGGACGCCGAGGGCGCTGCAACTGCCGTCCAGGAGGCTGGCGACGACAGCCTGCAGGCTTCGGTCGGCCTCGACGCTCCGACGTTTGCCGATACACTGCCCACGGGCGATTATCTTCAGGCCTATTCCGAGGAGCAGGGCCTTGGCTTTGCCGGCCAGGCCGCGATGTATATTCTTTCGGGCGTGATTGGCGTGGCGGTGCTTACCATTGCATTCCGTCTGGTCTCGCTGACGGTCAAGGAAAGCGGTGCTCATGGCAATAGCCGAGCTGCCTAGCTGGCTTGCGGTCGAGCAGCGTTACGAGCCCGCGGGGGCTCGGCATCGTGTGATGCAAAAGAATGTCCTGCACCTGGCGAGCCTGCTTGAGCGGGTTCGCCTGGGTGGAGGCGCGCACGAGGGCGGGTCGATGGTCGATCGCGCCCTTTCTTGCGTTTCGGCTCCGGTGCGTCTGATGGGGATGTTCGTTTGCGTCCTGTGCGTGTGTCTGACGCAAAGCCCGCTGTACCTCATGTTGATGGCGGCCATTGCGCTGGTGCTCGTTGCCGTGCGCCCCGTACGCGGACTGCGCGCGACTTTTGTGCCGGCGTTGGCTGCCGCGGGGCTCGCGGTGGTTCTGGCGCTGCCCGCCTTGCTGCTGGACGCTTCTGCCACGGGCGCCATGCTCAAGATTGCACTCAAGACCTTCATTAATGTGTCGCTGGTGCTGGGCGTTTCGTGGACGCTCACGTGGAGCCGCATGTCGGCGGCGCTCAAGATGCTGCATCTTCCCGACGAAGTTATCTTTACGTTTGATATGGCTCTTAAGCACATCGAGGTGCTGGGTCGCACGGCGCATAATCTGTGCGAATCGGTCATGCTGCGCAGCGTGGGTCGTGCGCCTGCGGGTTTTTCGCGCACCGACTCGCTGGCGGGTATCATGGGCATGACCTTTATCAAGGCGATGGAATGCAGCCGCGCGATGGACGAGGCTATGCGTTGCCGTGGCTTTGTCGGTGCGTATCCGGCGCCCGCGCGCGCCGGGTTTGGCTGGCGCGATGCGGTCTATGCGGCCGGCGTGGCGCTGCTGGCAGTGTTGTGCGCCGTGCTGTAGGCGCTGCTGGTTCCGGCTGGGGATGCAAATAGGGAAGGGCGACGTTTTGACGATCGATATGAATAATGCGGCGGGCACGAACGGTGCGGGCGGCGCCGAGGTCACGCCGCTCATCGAGCTGCGCGACGTAGTGTTCTCCTATGCGGGACATACGGTTGTCGATGGCGTGTCGCTGCAGGTCGATCGTGGCGAACTCGTTGCCCTGCTCGGTCCCAACGGCTGCGGTAAGACGACGATTATGCGCCTTATTAACGGCCTTGAACTCGCGGACGCAGGGGCATACCTGTTTGACGGGCACGTGATCGATGCGGCGTTTCTAAAGGATTCCGCGGCCGCTCAGCGTTTTCATCAGCGCGTTGGCTTTGTGTTCCAGAATGCCGACGCCCAGCTGTTCTGCGCTACGGTGGGTGAGGAAGTTGCTTTTGGTCCCGCGCAGATGGGGCTGCCGGCAGACGAGCTCGAGCGCCGCGTGCGCGATGCCATGGGGCTGTTCCAGGTTGCCGACCTTGCCGACGCCTCTCCCTATCAGCTCTCGGGCGGGCAAAAGAAGCGCGTTGCGCTGGCTGCGGTGGTGTCGATGAACCCGGATATCTTGGTCCTCGACGAGCCTACCAATGGGCTCGACGAGGATTCATGCGATATCGTGGTCAACTTCTTGCTGGCCTACGTCGCGGCGGGTAAGACGGTCTTGATGAGCACGCATCACCAGGATTTGGTGCGACGCCTAGGTGCCCGTGCAATCTATATCGATCGATATCACCATGTGGTCGAGGCGCCTTCGCCGTCGTATGGAACCGAAAGCGGTGCTACGGACTAGTTGCTACGTAGAGCGTGCGTAGCTGCCCGCGCGGCTTTGCCGTGATGGTATAGTTATCCAGGTTTTTATGGGGGTGGCTATGCCAAGCTGGAACATTCATATCGCTCAGACGGAGCGTTTGCTGGAGCGCACCGGTGCGCTTGCCAAGAGCGTGCGCGACCGCAATGCCTTTTTGTTTGGTTGCGTGGTTCCGGATATCTTCGTGGGCTATATGGTCCCTGGCATCGCCGATCCCATCCCGTACCGCATTACGCACTTTGCCAAGCCTGAGCCCATCCCTAAGCCTCGTGAGCATGAGTTCTGGGATGCCTATGTGGCGCCGTTGCTTAAAAGTTCGCCTACCGGTGCACCGGCCGCGGCGACCTCGATTATCGAGGAACGCGAGCGACTGAACCGCGTGCACTATCCCCAGCGCTACAAGGATGCCGAGCCGGTTGTCGGTCCCGGCGCTCGTGAGTTCTCGCTTGCGTCCGAGGACGTGGCGCAGTCGTTGCTCGATTTGACACTGGGCGTCTGGTCGCATCTGGTGGCCGACACGGTATGGAATACGCGTGCGAATCAGTACCTGGAGGCGCACGGCGGCAAGCCGTGTGAGGAGTTCCGCATTAAAAAGCAAGGCGACTTTGACTGGTTTGGCAAGACGCTGGGCATTGTTTCCATCCCGCGTGCGACCGATCGCCTGTATACCGCTGCGACGCGTTTTGGGCAGTATCCCATCCATAAGGAGTATGTGCTCAAGACCATCGGCGTCATGCACGAGATTGTGCGCGAAAACCCCGGCGAGCCCGATCATCCGCCGTATCGCCTGCTAACCGAGGAGTTTTTCGATGCAACGTTTACCGAGGTCATCGAGCTGACCGAGGCAGGCTTTGCGGCTCGCGTTGCTGCTTCTGACGTTCCTGCAGTCCCCCTGATCGCTAGCTGCTAGCTGACCGGCCTGGCAGTGAACAACTCATCCCAATCGACAAGCAGCTCTTGCCGTAGGGTATCTTCGGCAGTGCGCTCCTGTTTGGTCTTTGGGATGTAGGGGAGCCCCGCCTTTTTATGAATGAGCTCGGCGATGCTATCAAAGCTCTTCTTGTCCTTGATTTGCTCATAGGTTATCTGGATAACGTCATAGCCCATGCTTGTGAGGGCGGTGGTGCGCTCGGCATCGGAGAGGCTTGCGGCTTCGTTGTCATGGGCGGAGCGGCCTTGGCATTCCAAAATGACGCCCATGCTGTCGGTGTTGCTCTCTATGAGGATATCGGCGTAGCAGCAGGTTTTGTCATACAGTGAGCGCGCGGCGTCGCTGAGTGGGATGCGCACGTTGTTGGTGATGCCGATACCCAGGCCGCCCTCGTCACGGGGGAGTGAGACGAGTATGGATGTTTGGACTTCGAAAGGCGAGGCAGTTTGCCCCGTCATGCGTTTTGCGGCCCAACGGAGTTGTTTGACGCCGCGCAGGCCTGCGGCTTGCTTGGCGAACGTGGCGATATCCGTTGCGGTAAGAAGCGGCGTGCGCTTCCACAGGTTAGTGCCATTGCCCTTGGTGTCGACAACGCGTTTCCAACCACAGTCGGGCGGAATGAGCATAAGCGAAATAGCTTCATCGAGTTGTTGTTGCGTTCGCTCGCAGGGCTTAAACACTGCAAAGGAGCCGCACATCTCGTAGCAAGCCATGAGTAACTGGTTGCGTGAGACCTGCGTAGCAAGGTTGAGCAGTGTGAACTCCGGGGATGTGACATCAAACCCATGCTCAGTCTGCCTAAACGACCCCGGAGGTGGCTCTCGGGTTAGCAGACGGCTATGGAATAGCTTTCCGTTCGCGCGCTGTTTTCTTTCGCTCACGAATCTCCAAACTGGTGTGCCGAGCAAGTCTTTAAATACTGGCTGTTTTGAGTAATGCACCAAGCGATGGTCATGGTCAGGCGGCAGGATTGCCGGATAGAGTCCCAGTATCTGGGGCGGGGTGCGATAGTACTGAAAAGCCGTGGGTCCGCAGGCAAGAAATGACATAGCGATCCGATCGTTTGGGCGTAGTTTGGGCTAGAAAAGCTATCGGTTTCGGAAGTGCGGGGAAAAAGACAAACAGGGAAAGCACAAGCGGTATTTGAACCAAATTTATCAGGGGTTTTGTTGAAATTAAAGGGCTTGTGCTCGAAGGTAAGCAATTTTTCCCCGCACTTCCGAAAACGCGATTGATTTGGACCTTGCTAAAACGATTTATCAGTTCTGCGTGAGGTGTGGTCTTGCCACCGGGCGAACACTTTTAGCGCTTGGGACTTTATTTATTGGGCCTCGAAGGGTGGATTTCGCGCTTTTAGTAAAGAAATGAGTGCGTGTTTTGCCGTGCGCCGGCATTGACGCAAAGAAAAGGGTCCGGAAGGCGAAGCCTTCCGGACCCTTTGCAATGCAAATCTGCTTGCAAGTGCGATTTAGCGCACCTGAGCGACGTAAGCGACGTTGGTCGAGGAGACCTTGTCCTCGAGCTGGACGCTCATACGGGGATCGCCGGCGGTAGCGACGGTCAAATCGCCAGTCTTGACGTAGCCGAGCTCCTTAGCGGTCTCGATCGCCTTGACGATCGTGCCGTTGACGGTGCCCTGGGTAATCTCTGCCTGGTGCGGGATAACGCCCCAGTACATGATCATCTGCTGGACGGCCCACTCGTGGCGGGAGAACGCGCAGATCGGCATGTTGGGACGGAAGTGCGAGATCAGGCGAGCAGTACGACCAGTGGTCGTCGGCACGGTGATGCACTTGGCGCCAACGGTGGTGGCCATGTTCACAGCGGACATACCCACAACGTTGTTGACGACGCGGGTGCCGTGAGCGTCAGCCGGAACCTCGAGCGGAGCGTGAGCCGGGAGGTACTTCTCGGTCTCGAGAGCAATGCTGGCCTGCATCTTGACGGCCTCAACCGGGTACTTACCGGCAGCGGACTCGCCGGAAAGCATAACGGCGTCGGTGCCGTCGTAGATAGCATTAGCGACGTCGGCAACCTCGGCGCGCGTCGGGCGCGGGTTCTTGATCATGGAATCCATGACCTGCGTAGCGACGATGACGGGCTTGGCGGCAATGCGGGCGAGTTCGATCGCGCGCTTCTGGACCAGCGGAACAGCCTCGAGGGGCATCTCGACACCGAGGTCACCGCGGGCGACCATAATGCCGTCGAAGGCCTCGATGATGTCTTCCAGCGCCTCGACAGCCTGCGGCTTCTCGATCTTGGCGATGACCGGGATGCGCTTGCCCATCTC
>CALJNY010000282.1 GCA_937981515.1 uncultured Collinsella sp.
GGGTTTTGCGGCAATTAGACGACAAGATGGTTTAAAAGAGCGCGTTCAAAGAGTGCCGGAGGCATCCAGCCGAGGGCGGAATGAGGGCGCACAGTATTGTAAAACGCCTCAATGTAGGCAAAAATGGCGTCCTGAGCCTCGAGTCTTGTAGTAAACCGACGGTGATGCACCAGTTCGCACTTGAGGCAGCTGAAGAAATTTTCAGCAACAGCGTTGTCGTAAGGGTCGCCTTTGCGGGACATGCTCTGGCGGATGCCAAGTGCCTGCAGCCGTTGGCGATAGGCAGAGGCAGCGTATTGGGCGCCTCGGTCGCTGTGGAAGATGAGTCCCGCTTTGGGGCGCTGGCGCTTCACGGCCATCTCCAGCGCAGCCAGGGTCAGGCTTGTATCAATACGTGCGGAGAAGGCATAACCAACAACCTTTTTGAGACAGAGATCTTTCACAACGGCAAGATACAGCCAGCCTTCGTCCGTGGGCACATAGGTGATGTCGCCCACCCATGCCTCATTGGGCTTTGCAAATTTGAAGTTTCTCCCTAACAGGTTCGATGCGATGGGATGCCTGTGGTTGGAATTGGTGGTGGCTTTGTAGGCATTCTTGCGGATAGAGTGGATACCGGCCTGCCGCATAAGGCGATGCACACGCTTTCGGGAACAGCCAAACGCACGCTTTAACAAATGATACAGGCTGTCCAGCCCCAGAGCCGGATATTTTTCATGCAATTGCACCAGCGCTCGCCGCAGTACCTGATTGCGCTGTTCTCGAGGCGAGATACCCCGCTTGAGCCACTCATAATAACCGCTGCGGGAAATTTCAAGCAATCGGCATAGCATCTCCACGGAGGTTCCCGAGCGGTCGGCACGTATGTACCGATATTTGTCCTCTATGGTTTGGAAAGTATGCCGACGGATTTTTTTAAGACGTCGATCACCTCGTCTTTCTCTGAAAGCTGCTTTTTCAGCGCTCGGTTTTCCGCTTCAAGCTCGCGTATGCGGCGCGCCTCACGATTCTGTCGGTCGATGCCGCCGGCGCTGGCGCCGGTAGCTGCCTTTAGCCATGAACGCAGTGTGTCAATACAGATGCCAAGTTCCTTGGCTACCTCCGTGCTTGGGCGCCCTTGCTCCGTGACCATGCGGATTGCACCCGTCTTAAACGCTTCATCGTATCGCGGCGGCGCGTTCCCTTTTCTCTTCTTCACTTCCATTTCTTATTTCCCCTTTCCTTTCCATTATATCAATTGTTTTTTTGTCCGGCAAATCGGGAAAGGGGGCATTAATGGACATTCGTCCTGACTATGCGAATGTAGAACGGAACGGAAAATTAGAACAGGTTGACCCGGACGAGG
>CALJNY010000283.1 GCA_937981515.1 uncultured Collinsella sp.
ATACGGGTGCATCATCGACGTCTTCAATTCAGAAGATATCAGTGCGGAATGTTTTGGGAGATAGCCCAAACAGTCCCGGCTGGGTCCTGTGTAGTCACCCCTTAGGCGGAACTCTCCTAATTATTTGGATGAGTCGTTTACTTACTTGTACTGTTACCGTCTTCCCGCTCTTGTTGGGGTATGCTTTGTTCGTATGTAAACGTATGACATGTTGATGGGGGAGGGTGCTATGGCTCGCGAGAGTGCTCGTTCTAAGGATACGGCTAAGCCTGGCATCAAGGAAGTTGCGGCGGTGGCGGGGGTTTCGCCTACTACGGTATCTCGTGTGCTTAATAATCGTGGCTATATTAGCCAAGAGACCCGCGATAAGGTCCATGCCGCGATGAAGCGCATCAACTATACGCCCAACGATATCGCTCGTGCCATGCTCAACGGTCGCCTGAATCTTATCGGTATGATCGTCCCCTATGTCAGCAGTCCGTTTCATGCCCAAGTGGTTCAAGTCATTGAGCATACCCTGGCCGAAAACGGTTTTAAGATGCTGCTGTGCAATAGCGCCAATCGACCCGAGCTTGAACGCTCTTATATCGACATGCTTCGACGCAATATGGTTGATGGCGTCATCGTCAACTCGCTTAATATCGGTGCCGAGGCGTATGCCGAGATGGGCTTGAGTCTGGTTGGTATCGACTGCGACCTTGGCGAGGCCTCTGTTCAGATTGCGAGCGACAGCTATAGTATCGGCGAACTTGCCACGCGTCGCCTGATCGATGACGGGTGTTCGCGCATCCTGTGCCTGCGCAGCAATAGCCGCATGCGCATGCCTGCCAATAAGCGTACCGATGCCTACCTCGATGTTGTTGAGCAGGCCGGTTTGCCCGCGCTTGTCCGTGAGGTCGAGTTCGTTAAGCCCGACGACGAAAAGAGCGCGGTCGTTGCGAAGATCCTCGATGAGAACCCCGATATTGACGGCATCTTTGCGGGAGACGACACGATGGCGGCTATCTGTCTTAACGTGATGAAGCAGCGCGGCTTGAGCGCTCCGGGCGATATTAAGGTCGTGGGCGCGGATGGTGCCCGCCGCACTATGACGTTTATGCCTGACTTAACAACCGTACGCCAAGATATCGATCGCATCGGAGAGCTCGCGGCGCAATCCATCATTGCTCTTATTAACGGCGAAAAGCCCGAATCGAATATCAAGCTCCCCGTTGAACTCATTGAGGGTAAAACCGCGTAGTTCATCCCGTGCCAAAAGAATTCCTCAAACACCCCTGATGACCGTTCGCCGGCATATGTCAACCGTTTGCCGACGACTGGAACTGCGAAAAGACGTATTGGTGTGAAAACGTTTGACATATGAAAACGATTGACATATCTTGCAGTTGTACCGAGTTAGTATCTCGTGAGAAAGGAAGTCTCGGATGCACAAGGTGTATTACCAGCCTGAGGGAATTTGGGTAGGCGACATCATGCCGTACGGCGAGGACGGCACGTTCTATCTCTATCATCAGCGTGACACGCGAAACCCCGGACCTTTCGGAGAGCCGTTTGGCTGGGCACTCGCGACAACCAAGGACTTCGTCAATTACAAAGACTTTGGCGAGAGCCTTGAGCGTGGCGGCGACGAGGAAGTCGACCAGTATGTTTATGCCGGCACGGTGTTTAAGGTGGGCGACAAGTACCATGCGCTCTACACTGGTTGCAATCGCGATAAGGTCAAGGCACGCTTGATGAAGCAGGTTCTTCTTCACGCAACGAGTGACGACGCCGTCAAGTGGGAGAAGAACATCGCCGAGACGCTGCTTCCGCCCCAGGAGGGTTACGATGACCGCAACTGGCGCGATCCCTTTGTGCTTTGGGATGAGGAGAACGAAGAGTACATGCTCATCCTCGGCACGCGTGTGGGCGAGGACAAGCGTCTGATGACCGGTCGTCTGGTCAAGTTCACCTCCAAGGACCTGGATACCTGGGAGTTCCAGGGCGACTGGTGGAATCCGGGCCTGTACACCATGTTCGAGATGCCTGATCTCTTTAAGATGGGCGACTGGTGGTATCTGGTGTTCTCCGAGTACAGTGATGGCAACAAGACCCGTTACCGCATGTCTCGCTCTATCAACGGTCCTTGGATCACTCCTGCGGACGATTCCTTCGATGGCCGCGCGTACTATGCCGCGCGTACCGCATTTGACGGCGAGCGCCGCGTTCTCTTTGGTTGGGTTCCTACGCGTGACGAGGGCGGCGACCCCAGCTCTTACCTGTGGGGTGGCACCTTTATGCCCCTCGAGATCGTTCAGCGTGCCGACGGAACGCTCGGCACCAAGCTTCCTGACAGCATGCTTGGCGCCTTTGGCGAGGCTAAGGCAGTCGAGGCCTTTGAGCTCTCCTGCGAGTCGGGCAAGGTCGAGCAGGTGCTCGCCGCGGATGCCGGTTCCACCTATATGCTCGATGCCGACATCGAGCTCGCCGGTGACGCTGCCGGCTTCTCGGTGAAGCTTGCCGAGGACGCCGAGTCCGGTCTTGCCTATGAGTTCCGCGCCAACCTGCGTGAGGGCAAGCTCGAGTTTACGGCGGCCCCCCAGTATCCGTGGTTCCAGGTCAACAACATGGGCCTCGAGCGTCCGTTGTTCTTTAAGGGCGAGGGCACTCATCATGTGCGCCTGGTCGTTGACGACGATATCGCGACCATCTTTGTCGATGATGTTGCGCTTAACGCGCGCTTCTGCAATAAGCAGGGCCAGGGTGTGGCACTGACGGTCACCGACGGTACGCTCAAGTGCGCAAATGCAACGATCGCGTCTCTGTAATGGCATCAAAACGTTTTATGATTTCGTAAGGGAATGGAGAGGAACATGGACTACAAAGTAGTGTCTCAGCAAGTCGTCGATAACGTCGGCGGTCTGGAGAACATCGAGGGCGCCACGCATTGCGTTACGCGTCTGCGTCTGGTGCTCAAGGATACGAGCAAGTACAACAAGGCCGAGCTCGAGAACATCGATGGCGTCAAGGGCGTGCTGTACAACAGCGGCCAGCTCATGATCATCTTCGGTACCGGTACCGTTAACAAGGTTTACGATGAGTTTATGGCTCTGACGGGCGTTAAGGAGATCAGCGCTTCCGAGGTCAAGGGCGCCGAGGCGGACAAGAAGGGCAAGTTCTTCTCGGTCCTCAAGGTATTCTCGGACATCTTTATTCCCATCATTCCCGCCTTCGTCGGCGCTGCTATCATCATCGGCCTTAAGTCGCTGATCGTTGCCAACGGCCTCTTTGGCATGGAGGGCAGCCTCGCCGATCACAGCGAGTTCCTCAAGAACCTCGCAAGCTTCTTTGCCATTATTGCCACTACCTTCGACTACCTGCCTGTCCTGGTCATGTACAGCGCGGTCAAGCGTTTTGGCGGTAACCCGATCCTGGGCATCCTCGTCGGTATCGTCATGGTTCACCCGAGTCTTATGAACCGCAATGCGTTTGTTATGGATCCGTCGGGTGCTGAGTACTGGAACTTTGGTCCGCTCTCCATCCCCATGGTTGCTTTCCAGGGCGGCGTGTTCCCTGCAATCCTGACTGCCTGGTTTATGGCCAAGGTCGAAAAGATTGCCCAGAAGTACATCCCCGAGGTCGTTTCGTTCGTCTTTGTCCCGACCGTT
>CALJNY010000284.1 GCA_937981515.1 uncultured Collinsella sp.
GCTCCGAGGACTCCAACGACACGGGCGACATGAACGGCGACCTCATGGACTCCAGCAATTCCAACCGAGTGGAGTCCGCACAGCTCACGCTCGCCGAGATCAAGGAGGAGACGCTCAAGCGCCAGTACGGCGACGGCAACGTCACCGACGAGGGCGGCCTGATCACCGTCAAGCACAATTCCGACTCCCACCCGACCTTCGCCTACGTGCTGCTCCTCCTCCTGAAGAACGGCCGCAAGTGGACCAAGGTCGTTCCGCGCGGCCAGTCCTCCGAGCTCGACGACCTCACCATCTCCAGCTCCGAGCTCTGCCAGCGCGCCCTGACGATGAAGTACCTCACCGACGAGGACGGCAACACCTGCTACGACTACATCGAGTCAACCGAGACGGCGGCGGCCTAATGGCGGCCAAGCGCCCCGAGGGCGCGCTCGAGTTCGAGTTCGACGGCAAGAAGTACCAGATCAACAAGAAGGCCATCCAGTCCATGAAGGTGCAGCGCGCCATGGCCTACGACGGCATCCCCGAGAAGATGCACGAGGTGTGGGACGCGATGGACGAGATCTTCGACGGCAAGACCGTCGAGTACATGGACGCGCTCGGCGAAGACGGGCAGGGCTGCTCGGCGGAGCGCTGGGGCGCATTCTTCCAGGCCGCCATGGAGGCCGCGGCAAAAAACTAGCAAGCTTCGCCGCCGCCTGGACCTGCATGAGGGGAGAGGTCGTCGCCGACTTCCGGCAGACGTACGGCATCGACCTTCCCCTCGGCGGCGGGTTCGACGGGGCGACGGACGAGGACCTTTGCCGCTGGCAGGTCCTCTACTCCCAGCTGCCGGCGCGCTCGCGGGTCTCCGTTCGCCTTGAGCCCGACAACCTGTGGGACGACAAGACGCGCCTGCTCGACATGATCGAGCACGAGCTCAGGTGCTTCCACTACGGGTTCACCGAGGATGCCAAAAAGCGCGTCAACGCCCCGCAGCGGATCTTATCGCCTGGCGAGCGAGCCAGGAACGAGCGCCGCAGGGACTCGGCGCTGGCGGCGAAGTACGAGATATCTTCGTCGTTCGGAATCGATGTATAAGGAGGCGCCATGTCCACAGACGTCGGATCCGTATCCGTAAAGGTCATGCCGTCCATGGCTGGCTTCGCCTCCCAGGTGGACAAGGACCTGTCCGGGGCGGGATCCTCCTCGGGGTCGCGCTTCGGAAGGGTCTTCTCCGCAGCGGCGGGCAAGTCTGGCGGCAGCGGCCTGGTCGCTAGGGTCTCCTCTGCGCTCTCCGGCGCGACTGGTAAATTCTCCGCGACCGGCAAGGCGACCGGCGCCGCATTCTCCTCCGCCTTCTCCGGCGCGGCGAGCGCGAACGCCGTCGAGGGGCTCCAGAACAAGGTCAAATCCGCCACGCTCGAGCTTCGCTCGGCGATGGCGACCTCGAAGTCGGCCTCATTGTCGGCAGAGGCGGCCCAGGTCAAGTACAACGATGCCGTCGCCAAGTACGGCCCGGCATCCGCGCGGGCGCTGAGCGCTGAAAGCAACCTCGTCACCGCAAAGCTCAGGGCGCAGACCGCGTCGGAGCGTGCCCAGGCGGCCGAGTCCAAGCTCGCCTCGGCGCAGAAGCGGCTCGCGAGTGCGACTTCCGCGCCCGTGTCGGCGCTAGGAAAACTCGGCGGCAGCGCCGGGACGCTTGCCGACAGGCTGGGCGCTGGGGAGAGGGCGACGGGCCGCTTCGTGGCGAAGATCGCCACCATCGGCGGTGGCGTCCTGTCCTCGGCCGGCAGCGCGCTGTCATCGCTCTCGAGCGAATTCGGGTCTGCCGGCACGGCGGCTGGCGGGAACATGGCGAGCAAGGTCGCCTCGGGCTTCTCGGCAAAGGCCGCGGTCATCACCGGCGCTGTTGCCGGCGTGGTGCAGAGGGTCGTCTCGACGGTGTCCTCGAGCGTGGACGCCGCGGTCGCGCGCGTCGACACGCTCAACAACTTCCCCAAGGTGCTCCAGTCGCTCGGCTACGGGGCCGACGAGTCGCAGAGGAGCATCGACACCCTGTCCGACAGGCTGTCGGAGCTCCCCACGAGGCTCGACGCGGCCGCGACGGGCGTGCAGCAGCTCGCGCCGTCGTCCAAGTCGATCGACCAGGCGACCGACCGCTACCTCGCATTCAACGATGCCGTCCTCGCCGGCGGCGCGTCCGAGGACATCCAGTCCAACGCCATGACGCAGCTCACCAAGGCCGTCTCCACCAACAAGATGGAGATGGATACCTGGATGAGCATCCAGCAGGCGATGCCTGGCCAGCTCGACCAGGTGGCGGAGTCCATGCTCGGGCAGAGCGCCTCGGCATCCGACCTCTACCAGGCGATGAAGGACGGCAGGGTCTCGGTCTCGGATTTCGCTGACGCCGTGGTCGACCTCGACAAGAACGGCACGGACGGCATCAAGAGCTTCTCCGAGCAGGCCAAGGCGGCCACCGGCGGAATCAAGACGTCGTTCTCCAACATGTGCAACGCCTTCCCCAAGGGCGTCGCCAAGATCATCGGCGCCATCGGCTCGTCCAACATCGTCGGCGTCATCGACGGCGTGAAGGGTGCTGTAAATGGAGCGTTCAGCGCCATCACCGACGCGATGGCCGACCCGAGCATCCAAGGCGCGGCGGCATCGTTCGCCGCCGTGTTTTCTGATGTGATCGCAGGCGGTGTCTCGGTCGCAGGGGACGCATTTTCCGGTGCGACGGCGATGACCTCCGCGTTTTGCGAGACGCTTCTCAACAACGAAGCGGCTTCATCTTTCGCGGGAACACTTGACGCGCTCGGTTACACGGCGTCCTCCATGGGCGACGCCATATGGTCGACCGTATCGCAGATCACCGGATGGTCGAGTCCCGCCGAGGGCGCGGCGGACGCGGCCAACGCGCTCGACACTGCGTTCGAGGCCGCCGAGCCGGTCATCCGCTCGGTGGGCGACGCGTTCCAGTGGCTATCCGACCATTCCGAGGAGACTGCCCCCGTCGTCAAGGCCATCGGCGGTGCCTTCCTCGTCATGAAGGTCGCCGGCGGCCCTGTGGGCTCGCTCCTGAAGGTCATCGGCGGCGCCCTGCTGTCCCTCGGGGCATCGGCACCTGCCGCCGGTGCCGGCCTTGCCACCACGGCGGCGGGCGAGACCGCCGCCGGCACAGCCGCGGGCGCGGCGGCCGGTAAGATGACATCGTTCGGCGCGGCCGTCCTCATGGTTGGAGCTGGCGTTCTGCTTGCGTGCGGCGGCATCGGCCTTCTCGCCCTCTCCGCGATAAAGCTCGGCGAGGCGGGGCCTCAGGCCACAATCGGCATGGCAGCTATGGTGGCAGTCATCGCCGGGCTGGCGCTTGGCGCCGCCGCGCTCGGGCCCGTCCTGACTGCCGGCTCCGTCGGCATGGTCGCCTTCGGCGCCGCCGTCGCGCTCGCTGGCGTGGGCATCCTGCTCGCAGCCACCGGCCTCGCGATTATGTCACTCGCGCTGCCGACCATCGCCGCTTGCGGCCCCGAGGCCGCCGTCGGCATAGCCGCGCTCGGAGCCTCCCTGTTCGCGCTGGCCCCCGGCGCCCTCATGGCGTCCGGTGGGCTGCTGGCGCTCGCAGCCGGGGCGGTGGCGTGCACGGTCGCCTCGGCGGCCCTCGGCATCGCCGCCATCGTCGCGGGCGTCGGCCTTATTGTCATGGGCGCCGGCGGCCTCTTGGCGGGTGCTGGCCTGTCGACCTGCTCCGCGCTCGCGATGCCCCTTGCCGCCGCTACTGCGGCCCTCGGTGCCGCCGCCATCGTCGGCGGCGTCGGCCTCATCATGCTCGGCGTGGGGTCGATTGTCGCGGGGGCCGGACTCGCGGTGTTCGCCGTCGGCGCCACGGCTGCGTCGCTTGCGACCGCCGCCCTCGCTCTTGGAATGACTGCGCTCGACGTTGCCATGGCGGGCGTCGCCGCTTCCATTTCAACCTCGGCCGACGGGCTCGGAACCATGGGGAAGGCGATTCCCAAGATATCCTCCGGCGCCCCCGGTGCCGCAGCCGGCCTTGGTGCGCTTGCCGCTGCGGCGGCCGCCGCCGCTCCCGCCCTTGCCGCCGCGTCGCCGTCTCTGGCATCTTTCTCCGCCTCCTGCGGGACCGCCTCGGCGTCGGCCCTGCTGCTTTCCGTCTCCGTGGCAGCAGTGGGCTCCATGGTCGCGGCGAGCATGGCGTCGGCGTCGGCGTCCGCAGTCTCGTTCGGCGTCCGCTCGGGCGCATCCTTTAATCGCTTCTCGGCTTCCGCTAGGAATGCGGCAAGCGCCGCCCGCTCCGCGATCATGGGGGCCTGCAGGCAGATGTCGGCCGAGGTCGGATCGATGCGGCTCACGCTCCCGCGCATCGACGTGGGACCGCTGCCGCACTTCTCGATGAGCGGCAAGTTCGATGCGCAGACGGGCTCGGTCCCGTCGGTCAACGTTAACTGGTACGCCGGCGGCGCGGTCTTCGGGCCGAACAGCCCGCGCGTCATCGGAATCGGCGACAACCGGCGATACGACGAGGCGGCCATCCCGCTGAGCCCCAAGGTGCTGGGCGGGATCGGCAGGGGGGTCGCCCAGACGATGGATGTCGGCGGCGGCTCGGACGGCGGCGCGGTCATCGCGTGGCTCGACCGAAACCTTCCGGCAATCATCCGGGAGTACACGCCGGTCACGCTCGAGCGCGACCTCGACAGACACATCAGGGCGGTGGCACATGCATAGAATGCACTACGTGTCTTCATCGGGCGAGAGCGTCGACCTCGATGGCGACGGCGTCTTCGTCGGTACCGCTGCTGGCGTGCGCTCGCGCGAGTGGAGCTACGACCTCTCATGGCGCGGCGCCTACGGCATCTCGCGAGATGCGAGGGAGGCGACGGTCGATGCCGTGCTGTCCTCGGCGGCTGCCGACAGGCTCAGGCGGCTCGCGGACAGGGATATCTCCGTCGGCGAGCCCGGCCGCCTCGTTGTCGACGGTGTTTGGTACCAGCGCGCCTATATCGCGAAGTCCGAGACCTCGCAGATTTACGGCAGGCGGGGCATCGCCGCTACGCTTACCGTGCTGCTGCTCGACGGATCCTGGCGGCGCGAGGTCGCCCAGGAGTTCTACGCCCGGGAGGACGAGGACCAGACCGGCCTGGACTTCCCCCATGACTTCGAGTTCGACTACGGCGGATCGGTCGCAAGCCGGTCGGTCACCGTCGATGGGCTGGTGCCCGCCGACCTTAAGCTCACGATCTTCGGCCCCGCGTCATCCCCGCGCATCACCGTGACGCAGGGAGACTTCATCAACGTCTACTCTGCGGACGTTAAAGTGCCCGGCGGCTCCAGGCTCATCATCGACGGCTCGAGCTTCCCCAAGACGATCAAGCTCGTCGGCATGTACGGTGAGACCGAGGACCGCTTCGCCGACGGCATGCGCGGAGAGGGCGCCGGAAGCGGTTCCTACTGCTTCGAGCGGCTTCGGCCCGGCACGTCCTCTGTCTCGTGGGACGGCTCGTTCGCCTTCACCATGACCCATTATCTTGAGGAGGGGGAGCCGCCTTGGAGCTCATAGTCGCCGACAGCGCCGGCAGGACGCTTTTCCCGATCGCGGACTTCGAGCTGGATATGGACTCGGGCTGGGGCGACGGCGTCGACAACTCGTTCGATCTCGTGGTGCGCGACCCGTCCGTACCGTTGCCGGAGGCCGCCTGGCGTGTTTTCGCCGACGGCCTGGAGATCGGCGGGCGCGTCGAGGGCTTTGAGCTCAAGACGCGCCGCACTTCGTCCGAGCTTCACTGGACCGGGTCGACCTGGACTGGAGTGCTCGAGAAGCGCCTTCTGTGGCCCGATCCGGGCCAGGACTACCTTGTCCTCTCTGGGGACGCAAACGCCGTGCTGCGGTCCGCGGTTAAACGGCTCGGCATCGGCTCCCTCTTCACGGTTCCCGATGCCGACGCCGGGGTGAACGTAAGCTACCGATGCAACAGGGACGTACCCGACGCTTGGACCAACCTTAGGCTGGCGATGCGCTCCGCAGGCCTTCGCCTCGATGCGAGGTGGGTGGGCGGATCGTGCAGGCTCCAGGCGGTGAAGGTGACAGACTGGCGCGGCAGGGTTGACTCCGATCTTGTAAACTTCGACCTCAAGAGCGACCTGCTCGTCACCAATCACCTCAAGGCGGCCGGCAAGGGCGAACTTGCGGCCAGAGATGTCGTGGACGTCTACGCCGACCGGGAAGGCGGCGTAGGCACCGTGAAGGCGATGACCGGCGTCTTCGAGCTCGAGGAGTACTACGACGCCAACAACACCGAGGGCGACGATCTCCGCGATCAGGGACTCAGCCGACTCAAGGACAAACAGTCCGAGGGCAGCGTGACCGTGACGGTCAACGAGGGCGTCGAGTTCGGCCTCGGCGATATCGTTGAGGCCAGGCACTATTCGCCAAACGTGACGGTCTCGGTCGAGATTAGCAGCAAGATCGTAAAGGCCGCGGGGTCGGGCTACAGCGCCACGTATGGCGCATCGCCTGGTGCGGTGGGGAGATAGGAGACTGCTATGAAGCAGATAGAGCTCATCGGCCCGCCCCTTTACCAATGGGATACGGGTCGGCGCGTTCACATCGCGTTGCAGGGGGTGACGGAGGCACGTTTCGCCGTCGCCGGATCGGAGCGCGCATTGGTCGTCCCGGTCGTGGGCGGCGAGGCCGTGGTGCCCTCGCTCCTGCTTACTGCGGGTGTTGACATGGCCGTTTGGGCGAGCGATGGGCGCGACACGCACGCGCGCGCCGTGCTCAAGGTGCGCCCGAGGGCCAAGCCGGACGGCTACATCTACACCGATGACGAGGTCAAGACCTGGGCTGATGTCGAAGATTGGGTGCGAGAGCAGCTGAAGTCCGCAGGCGAGCCCGGCACGAAGTGGTATGTCGGGGGCGGCACCCCCGCCATAGGTGGTCGCGTCGGGGACCTCTACCTCGACAGTGAGACTGGCACCTATTATCGCTACGGCGAGAAGGAGTAATAAATGGCAAACACATGGAACCAGGTCGGCACGCTCATGGGCCCGCAGGGGCCGAGGGGCGCGACCGGCGCGACGGGAGCCAAGGGCGGCAGCGTCAGGGTCGCGAACATCGACGTGAAGAGCAACAGCGACATCGCCTTCTCCGCGCTCAAGCCTGCCGACGGCGTGCAGGTCGGCGACGTGGTCATCGACGCCAACGGCGACGTGTACGCCATCGCGTCCGTGGACTCGGCGGGCAGCACCGCGCACGTCGGCGAAGCCGTCGAGGGCGTAAGCGTCAAGGGCCCGCGGGGCCCCAAGGGCGACGCGGGCGAGAAGGGCGCCGACGGCACGTCCATCACCGTCAAGGGCGCCGTCGCCGACAAGAATGCCCTGCCTGCAGATGCGGCGGTCGGCGACACCTACGTCACGAGCGATAACGGCCACATGTGGGTCAAGACGTCGATGTCCGGCGACGCCCAGTGGACAGACCTCGGCGAGATGAAGGGCCCTAAGGGAGACAGGGGCGAGAAGGGTGCCACGGTGGACAGGGGCGAGAAGGGCGCCACGGGCGCGCAGGGCCCGGCTGGTCCCGGCATTACCTTCGGCCAGGGTGCTCCTACGTCTGCCTCGCAGGAGGGCGCGGTCTACATCGACACCGCCGACGGCTTCAAGGTCTACCAGTACGGCCAGACGGTCTAGCGAAAGGAGCTCATCATGGCATGGACGAACATCGGCTCGCTCAAGGGACCCAAGGGCGACAGGGGCGCCACCGGCGAGACCGGACCGCGGGGCCCGCAGGGAGAGAAGGGCGTCACGGGCTCCCAGGGCCCGACCGGCCCGACGGGCCCGAAGGGCGCGGACGGCACCTCCGTCACTGCGGGAACCGGCGCCCCGAGCGGCGTCGCGGTGGTTGGCTCGGTGTACATCGACGCCTCGACCGGAAACCTGTACACCTATAAGGCCTAGCTGGGGTTGCGCTATGGCCTGGACAAAGATAGGCAACATTAAAGGACCGACCGGGCCTACGGGTTCTCGGGGCCCGCAAGGGCCACAAGGCCCCGAGGCCTCGACCGCCAAGGTGTTCCTCGCCGCCCATCCCGTCGGCTCTCTCTACATGGAGAGCAAGGGGAAGAACCCCGGCGCCACCTATGGGGGAACGTGGGCCATGCGGGACAGCCAGAACGGCTTTATATGGGAAAGGACGGCTTAAATGGAGATTGTGACCGGCAAAGCGGGCGTGCCACACGTCAGCTCGGCCGACGACGGGCGCCGCATTGCGGGCGAAGTCGGCACTGGCAGCTATGTGCTGCAGACGGGCGGCAAACTTGCCCCATCTCTCGTCGACGCGAACACCGTCCGTATCGCGACCGGCGACATGATCGTGCAGGGTCGCCATATCGGTGTCACCGCGCCCGAGGACGTCAAAGTGGCGAGCGGCTCGCAGGGCAAGAAGCGCATGGACTACATTTGCGTCCATTACACCCGCGATGTGAGCGGGTCCAGCCCGACCCTTGTCGAGACGGTTGAGTGGAAGGTTCTCCAGGGAACCCCCGGCTCGAGCGCCGCCGCGCCATCGGTGCCGAAAGGCTCCATCCTGGACGGTGACGCCGACGTGACGGTCCCGATCTGCTCGGTGACATTCGACGGACTGACGACGGGTCAGCCTAAGCTTCTCATCCCCGAATTGACTCCCCTGGCAGACCTCGGGGATTCTGTATCCCCGAGCTATCTCGGCGGTGGCAACGTCGGCCTTCTGGGCTGCACCGTAAAGGCGGACTGCTGGATCGTCGCAACACGCATCCTCATCGTCAGGTTCAGCTATGTCTCGGGGTCGATGTCGTCATCTGACGCGTGCGAGCTCGCCTCGGGCGCTGCGCTCGTGCTTCCCGAGCGCCTGAGGCCGAAGTCGAATATCATGACCACGGCGTTCACGTCGGAGCGCTTCGGCAAGTCGATAGGCGCGGTGGTCGAGCCGTCCGGCGCCGTAAAACTCTATTTCTCGACTCGCTCGGGAATAAGCGGATATGGATTTGAGAACTGCGTCTGCTGCATCCCCCTGGCCATATAGCCCGTCCGCGCCTTCCTAGAACACGACGAAGGCTGCTTTGTATATGTTGGCGTCAGCCATAAGGTAGAGTATGCCGCCCGTATAGTAGGCATGGACACCGAAGCCGCCCGGACTGTAATAGCAGTCGGCGCAGACCCCAGCGCCGGTGCAGTACCGCGCGAAGATGGATATGGGGAATACGGTCGATGCCAGCGGGCGACCGTTGTCGTAGATACAGACAAGCGCCGCCATCCTGTCCGAGGGGAGGTCGCACCGGAAAGGCTGATACAGCTTTCCAGTGCTTGTCTGCCCCACGACCCTCCGGGATACAGAATGCTATCTGCCAGCTAGAGCAACGGCGTAGTTGATTCTGATCGCGTTGTACCATGCACGGTCAAAAGTGACGTAAATGTCACCTGTGTCGCTAAAGTACTGGCAGCCGTCGACGTGCACCGGGATATTGAGGCCGTCTCCACTCATCGCCAGCACGACATCGGTCTCCCGGTCGAAGCCTCTACCGAACAATTTTTGGAACTCATTGCGCGAGAACAAGACACAGGAGGTGTCATGGCTGTTCA
>CALJNY010000285.1 GCA_937981515.1 uncultured Collinsella sp.
GGAGGTGCCGCGCGCCTCCTTGGAGGCCAGGCTGATCTGCTCGGAGATATCAGCGGCGGGGATCACGCGCTCGGCGGCGGTGACGTTGTAGTTCTCGATCATGACAACCTGCAGGTAGGGAGCCACGTCGGGGTCGTTTGCAATCCACTGCGACAGCGTCAAGATCAGATGGATGATGTCCTGCGCGATAGTGTAGGCAGGCGCCGCCTTGCCGCCAAAGATGATGGTGACGGTGTGCTTAGGTCTGTTGCCGTTCTTGATATTGAGGTACTTCCAGATGATGTAGAGCGCGAGCATCTGCTGACGCTTGTACTCGTGGATGCGCTTGACCTGGACGTCGATGATGGCGTTGGAGGGAATGGTCTCGCCCTGCTCGAGCGCCATGAACTGGCGCATGATGGCCTTGGCCTCGACCTTGGTGGCGGCCAGGCGCTCAAGAACGTCCTTGTCGTCGGCGAACTTGGCGAGTTTGCTCAGATCGCCGGTGCTGCGCCAGTCGGTGCCGATCACATCGTCGAGCAGGCTGGCGAGCGCGGGGTTGGCCCCATGGATCCAGCGGCGGAAGGTGATGCCGTTGGTCTTGTTGGAGAACTTCTTGGGATAGATCTCGTAGAACGGATGAAGCTCGGTGTCCTCCAGGATCTTGGTGTGGAGGGCGGCTACGCCGTTGATGGAGAAGCCAAAGTGGATGTCCATGTGGGCCATGTGGACGGTGTCGTGCTCGTCGATGATGGCGACGCGCGGGTCATCGTGCTCGGCTTTCGCGATCTCATCGAGCTTGACGATAATGTCGGCGATGGCAGGGGAGACCTTCTGCAGGCTGGCGAGCGGCCACTTCTCGAGCGCCTCGGCAAGAATCGTGTGGTTAGTGTAGGCGACCATGGAGCGCACGATGGTAACGGCCTCGTCAAACTCGATGTCGTGCTCGGTGGTGAGCAGGCGGATGAGCTCGGGGATGACCATGGTGGGGTGCGTGTCGTTAATTTGGACCACGGCGTAGTCGGCCAGATCGTGCAGGTTGCTGCCGCGCTCGACGGCCTCGTCGATCAGGAGCTGGGCGGCGTTGCTCACCATGAAGTACTCCTGATAGATGCGAAGTAGGCGGCCCTGCTCGTCGGAATCGTCGGGGTAGAGGAACAAGGTGAGGTTCTTGGCGATCTCGGTCTTGTCGAAGTCGATGGAACTGCCGGGGACCAGGCTGTCGTCGACGCTCGCCAGGTCGAACAGGCGCAGGCGATTCTTGGTGGGCTGGCCGTAACCGGGCACATCGATGTTGACGAGCTTGGAGGTAACGGCAAAATCGCCGAACTCGACGGTGTAGGAGCGGTCATCGTCGACTAGGATGTCCTGCTCACCGAGCCACTCGTCGGGGACGGCCTTCTGCTGGTTGTCGACAAAGCGCTGACGGAACAGACCGTAGTGATAGTTGAGGCCCACGCCATCGCCGGTCAAGCCCAGCGTGGCGATGGAATCCAGGAAGCATGCGGCCAAGCGGCCCAGGCCGCCGTTGCCGAGTGACGGCTCGACCTCGAATTCCTCGATCTTGTTGAGGTCGTGGCCTGCGGCGGTGAGCTGGTCCTTAACCTCGTCGTAGATGCCAAGGTCGATCATGTTGTTGATGAGCAGCTTGCCGATCAAAAATTCGGCGGAAATGTAATAGAGCTTTTTCTTGCCGTTGTTGAGCGGGCAGGCGGCGGAGCGCTCCTGCACGAGTTTGACCAGCAGCTTGTAAATGCGACGGTCGTCGAGCTGCTCGAGCGAGGTGCCAAAAGACTGCTCGGCGAGTTCCATGAGGTTAATTTGGGGCATGTTTTCTCCTGTGATGGGTTGTTTCATGTCTGCAATTCATAAGAAGCCCGCGCGAGGGGATTGGGGTGGCCTCGCGCGGGAAAAGCAAGCGCGTCCGCACGGTGGGGAGGGGCCGGGCGCGGTAGCTCCTATTGGGGAAGCTCAATTTCGGCTTCCGACGGAATGCGGAAGTAGGTTTCGGTCCAGTCGGTGAGCTTGTGCTCGAGCTCGCGGGTGATGGCACCATCGAGCATGCGCCAGGTCCAGTTGCCGCCCAGGGTGGCGGGGGTGTTGATGCGTGCCTCGTTGCCCAGGTTGAGCAGGTCTTGCATGGTGTAGATACAGGTATCGCTCACGCTGGCGGCGATGGTGCGGTTGAGTGCATCGGCCATGGGCTCGCCTGCCTGCTGGTGGGTGTACAGGGCCGCCTGCTCGCGCTGGCGCGGGGTGGCCGTTCCCTCAAACCAACCGCGCGCCGTCTCGTTGTCGTGTGTGCCCACATAGGCGACGGTGTTGGCAATGTAGTTGTGCGGCAGGTAGTACGAGTTGGTGCCCTCAAAGGCGAACTGCAAGATCTTCATGCCGGGGAAGCCCGAGTTGTCGCGCATGTCGATGACGCCGGGGGTGAGGAAGCCAAGGTCTTCGGCGATGATGGGCAGCGTGCCGAGCTTTTCCTCGAGCGTCTTGAAGAACTTGAGGCCGGGGCCCTGCGTCCACGAACCGTAGGACGAATCGGGTGAGGAGAACGGCACCTCCCAATAGGCCTCAAAGCCACGGAAGTGATCCAGGCGGATGACATCGTACATGTCGAGGGCGGCGCGGATACGGCCCTCCCACCAGGAGAAACCGTCGGCCTCCATGGCGTCCCAGTCGTAGATGGGATTGCCCCAGTACTGGCCGGTGGCCGAGAACTGGTCGGGCGGCGTGCCAGCGACACTCACAGGATTACCGGCGGCGTCGATCTTAAAGAGCTCGGGCGTGGCCCACATCTCAACGGAGTCGCGCGAGACATAGATGGGCAGGTCGCCGATGATTAGGATGTCGCGCTCGTTGGCATAGGCCTTGAGGCGGCTCCACTGACGATTGAAGAAGTACTGCGTCATCTGGTGGTAGAGCATGCGCGCGGGATGGGCGGCGCAGACCTTGGCAGAAGCCTCACCGCGGGTACGGAGCTCCGCGGGCCACTCCCAAAATGCCTTGAGCCCGCACTCCTCTTTGACGGTCATGAACTCGCAGTAGGGGATGAGCCAGTCCTCGTTGGCTTGGATAAAGTCATCAAAATCGGCCGGCTTGTCGGCAGCAAAGCGCTCAGCGGCTCGGTCGAGAATCTGACGACGGCCGCCAAAGATAGCACCGTAGTCGACATTGCTGGGATCGGAGCCCAGGTACACGCCGTCGATATCGTGCTGCTCCAGATAGCCGGCCTCGATAAGCTCGGCAAAGTCGATAAAGTTGGGGTTGCCTGCGCGGGCCGAGAACGACTGATAGGGCGAATCGCCATAGCTCGTCGTCGTAAGGGGCAGAATCTGCCAGTAATGTTGTTTGCACGAGACGAGAAAATCGACGAAGTCGTAGGCATTCCAGCCAAAGCCGCCGATTCCGTATGGTCCGGGCAGAGATGAGACGGGCATGAGGACGCCGCTTGCACGCTCCATGAATGCGCTCACCAACCTTCTTGTTGTGGGGTCGGCCTGCCGATGGGTGTGCAGTCCGCCTCCGATGTTCTGATTCGATACGCTTATTGTAAAACATGTTGTTTAAACATGTACAGGCAAGATAAAAAAGTTGGTCGATTTTCGGCGAATGGTTACATGCCATGAAAAAGCCCCGACCTCACAACGTGAGATCGGGGCAAAAGCGGTATGTAGGTTTTTGCTACTCGGCGTCGGCGAAGCCGTTGGGGTTGTGGCTCTGCCAGTTCCAGCTATCGCGGCACATGTCCGCGATATCGTACTGGGCCTTCCAGCCCATCATGCGCTCGGCCTTGGAGGCATCGCACCAGTTGGCGGCGATATCGCCGGCACGGCGCTCGCGAATCACGTAGGGCAGCTCCTTGCCGCAC
>CALJNY010000286.1 GCA_937981515.1 uncultured Collinsella sp.
CAACGATACTAAAAAGCTCACGCCGGCGCGCCGCGAGCTGCTCTCGGTGAAGATTGCCGAGGTCGCGACGGCGATTGGTTTTTGCCATATCGCGCCTGCGGATATCGATGATATGGGCATGGCCCGCGCCATCCGCGCTGCCGTCGCGGGCGCCGTGGCCGATACGGGGCTCGAGCCCGACTGCGTGCTTATGGACGGCAACCCCTTGGACGCCGTTCCCAACGAGCGCGACGTGGTGAAGGGCGATGCCAAAATCGCCTGTATCGCCGCGGCGTCCATCATGGCCAAGGTCACGCGTGACGAGATGATGGTCGAGTACGACGCCGAGTACCCCGAGTATCATTTTGCCGAGTCGAAGGGCTACGCAAGCCCCGAGCACATCGAGGCGATTCGCAAACATGGACTTTGTCCGCTGCATCGTGTGAGCTTTTGCGGAAACTTTCTGCAGACTGAGCGCCTTTTCTAGGTCAATTGTGGAGACAGGGACCCCTGGCGTTTTATAAACCTGCTGGTAGCGGGCCGTGTGCAACGTGATTGTTGCGTACGGCCCGTTTTTTGTCGGCATTTGGTCAGCTTTTGGTTTGCTTCCGGTACTTACCCGCATGAAAGGTGCCCTCATCATCGGGGTAATGCAGCGTGCGGGAAAGGAGACCCCATGTGTGCCGCAAGCAAAAAGAGCAAGACGCAGCAACTCAAGGAGCGCTGGGAAGACGGCGAGCTCGACTGCGGGGCGATTACGCCCGAGTTTATTAAGGGGCTCAGTCCCCGCGAGCTCGGCATGCTGGGCGAGCTGATCACCATCGATTACTTTAACGAGCGTGGATATACCTTGTTGGAGCAGGGCTAGCGTTGCATTGAGGGCGAAGCCGATCTGGTGCTGCTCGATGAGCTCGACGATGTCGTGGTGATGGCCGAGGTAAAGACGAGACGCGTCGCCCTGGATTGCGCCACACGGGTCTTTCCCGAGGAGGCCGTGGATGCCCAAAAGCAGCGTCGGTATCGCCGTATCGCAAGTTGCTATCTCATGGAGCATTATCCGCTCAGGTCGATTCGCTTCGATGCCGTGGGCGTCACCATCCGCGGCGGGCATATCGCCGAGATCGAGCATCAGTACAATGCGTTCGATTGGCAGGTGTCGTGATGGCGTTCGAGACGTTTGCCGTACACGCGGCCTGCATCCGCGGCGTCGAGGCAATTCCCGTTACCGTCGAGGTCTCGCTTGCCGGTGGCGTTCCGGGCATCCAGATGCTCGGCATTCCGAGTATGGAGGTGATGGAGTCGCGCGGGCGTATCCGGTGCGCCATGCGCTCGGCCGGCTTCGAGATTCCTCGGTCTGGCATTACCGTCAACCTGGCACCTGGCGATATCCGCAAAACTGGCAGCGGTTTTGACCTGCCGATTGCCATCGCGGTTCTGGCGGCCGATGGGCAGATTCCCCGTGACAACCTCGATCGCTGCCTTATCGCAGGTGAGCTTGGTCTGGACGGCACGGTGTTGCCCGTCAAGGGCGAGGTGGCGTTTCAGCTGTTGGCGCGCGATATGGGGCTTTCGTTTATCGCCGGTAGGTCCGATCAGCATGTCCCGCTTGCGGGCGTTGACTGCGGGTTTATCGACCACCTATCTCAGCTTGCCCACGGCATGGGGGATGCCGCACGGCATTACCTGGATTCTGAAGTGCTCGAGGCGACCTTTGAGCCCGAGCTCGATTATGCCGACGTGCTGGGGCAGGAGGTTGCCAAACGTGGCATGGCGCTTGCGGCCGCCGGCGAGCTCGGCTTACTCATGATCGGTTCGCCCGGTTCGGGCAAGACCATGCTTGCGCGGCGCATGACGGGCATTTTGCCCGAGCTTTCTCTCGAGGATCAGCAAGAGGCGCTGTGCATCCATTCGGTCTTGGGCGAGAACATCGATGGACTGCTTGCGGGGCATCGCCCCTTCCGCAGTCCGCATCACAGTATTTCGACCGCGGGACTTATCGGCGGCGGGCGTCCGGTGCATCCGGGCGAAATTAGCTTGGCTCATGGCGGCGTGCTCTTTTTGGACGAGCTCGCCGAGTTTCCCACCGGCGTGCTGCAGACGCTGCGTCAGCCCATCGAGCGCGGGTACGTGAGGATCGTGCGCGTTGACGGGGCCTTTACGTTCCCGTCGCGCTTTCAGCTGCTGGCCGCGAGCAATCCTTGCCCCTGCGGGTTTTTGGGCGATCGCGAAGTGCCGTGTCGCTGCTCGGCGGCGATGGTCGAGCGCTATCGGGGCAAGTTGCGCGGTCCCTTGGCTGATCGCATCGACATGATGATCGACGTGACCCGCCCCGATCCCCAGGTGATCATTGAGGGCGCGGAGGGTATGTCATCGGCCGAGCTGCGCGATTACGTCGTGCGTGGGCGCGCCTTTCGCGCCTGGCGTGAAACCCGTATGGACGATGCGGACACCGAGGCCGAGGAAGATGAGTCGCGGTCCATTGACGGCGTCGTTTCGACCTTTGAGCTCGATGATGCGGCGGAGAAGTGCGTGCTCGGCCTGTCGAAGCGCACACATCTCACGGGGCGCGGCATCGTGCGCCTGGTACGCATCGCACGCACGATCGCCGATGTTGCCGAAAGCGAACGGGTGACGCAGGATCACGTGCTCGAGGCGGCGATGTACCAGGGAAGGAGGGACCAATAATGGGCGAGGGGACCTTCGAGCTGCATCCCGGTGATGCGTTGTTTCCCGAGACCGTTTTGGAGCTCCCGGATGTGCCCCAGACGCTCTATGTGCGTGGCAACCCCGAGTTGCTTTCGACGCCTGCGCTATCCATTATCGGTGCACGCAAGGCATCGCCGTATGGTCTCGCCGTGGCAGAACTTGCGGCCAAGGTGGCGGTCGAGGCGGGGGTGACGGTGGTCTCGGGCGGTGCGG
>CALJNY010000287.1 GCA_937981515.1 uncultured Collinsella sp.
CGGCTACACCACCGTCGCTGTTGCCGGCACGCATGGCAAGACCACCACGTCTTCGATGTGCGCCACCATGCTCGACCGCATGGGTCTGGACCCCAGCTTTTTGATCGGTGGCATCGTCGAGGGCTATGACACGAACGGCAAGAACGGCTCGGGCGACTACTTTGTCGCCGAGGCCGACGAGTCCGACAGCTCCTTCCTGTTCCTGAACCCCAACGTGGTCATTGTGACCAACGTCGAGGCCGACCACCTCGATCACTACTCGGGTATCGAGGAGATCGAGGCAACTTTCGCCAAATTCATGAGCCTGGTGGGCGAGGACGGCACCGTCATCGTCTGCGGTGAGGACCCGCATCTGGTCGAGCTCGCCAAGTCGACGGGCCGTCACGTGCTTTCCTACGGCTTTGCCGAGAGCAACGACATCGTCTGCGTGCACCCGGATGTCAAGGGCATCCAGAGTGACTTTATCGTTCGCTTTGAGGATGGCACTGAGCATGCCGTGGAGATCAAGAGCAATCCCGGTCGCCACAACATGCTCAACGCCACGGCGGTGCTCACCGTCGCCCATGTCCTGGGCCTTGACATCGACGCCGCCGCCAAGGCGCTCTCGAGCTTTGAGGGCGTCCGCCGTCGCTTTACCCACGTGGGCGATATCGATGGCATCACCGTGGTTGATGATTACGGCCATCACCCCACCGAGATCAAGGCGACGCTTGCTGCCGCTTCGTCGCTGGGTTACAAGCATGTCGACGTCGTGTTCCAGCCGCACCGTTATTCGCGTCTGCAGGCCCTGTGCGACGACTTTGCCGATGCATTTGCCAATGCCGATAAACTGCTGCTGATTGATGTGTTCTCGGCTGGCGAGATGCCCATTCCGGGTGTTACCTCTAAGATGCTCGCCGATACCGTGCGCGCCAAGCATCCTGGCAAGGAGGTCGTGTACTGCTCCAGCCGTCTTGAGCTCAATCAGGAGCTTGAGAAGCTCGTGGGCGAGGGCGACCTGCTGCTCACCATGGGTGCCGGCGACGTTACGACCGTCGGCCCCGAGTTCATCGAGTATCTGACTGCCAAGAAAGACGCTTAAACCCCATGGGTCTGTTTAACGCCGTCATGGCGCTTTCGGGCATGATCGACACGGACGTGGTCGAGGACGAACGTCTTGCACGCCATACAAGCTATCGTATCGGCGGCAAGGCCGACCTCTTTGTGACGTGCCATAGCTACCATGCCCTGCGTCGCGCCGTGGCGGTGCTTGACCGCGAGCAGGTGCCGTGGGTGATTATCGGCAAGGGGTCCAACCTGTTGGTTGCCGATGCCGGTTATCGCGGCGCCGTTATTTCGCTGGGACGTGAGTTTCAGCGCACGGTTGTTGCCGAGGACGGCTGCACGCTGACCGTTGGTGCGGGCGTGATGTTCGCGCGTTTGGTCAACGACGCTTTGTCGCGCGGGCTTTCGGGCCTTGAGTTCGCGGTCGGTATTCCCGGTTCGGTCGGTGGCGCCGTGTCCATGAACGCGGGTACGCGGACCGAGTGGATCGGCTCCCTTATCGAGGACGTGGTCACGTTTGATCCGGCGTCCGGTATTAAGCACTATGCAGGGTCCGAGATTGCTTGGGGGTATCGCGAGTGCAGCTTGCCGCGTAACGAGATCATTCTCGAGTGCGTGCTTAAACTCAAGCCCGCGCCCAAGGCAGACATTCGTGAGCGTATGGAGCGGTACCTGACGCGCCGCAAGCGCACGCAGCCCATGGGCCGTGCATCCTGCGGATCGGTCTTTCGCAACCCGCCCGACGCAAGCGTGGGCAAGTTGATTGAGGATTGTGGATTAAAGGGTTTTTCGGTTGGCGGTGCGGAAGTTTCGCCCGTACACGCTAATTTTATCGTTAATAACGGAACCGCCTCGGCCGATGACGTGGCCGCGGTTATCAGGCATGTGCACGGAAAGGTGAGGGAGGCGTATGGCATCGAGCTCAGACCGGAAGTTAAATTCCTCGGCTTCTAGAGCATCGAAACCAACCTTCCGCCGCGCCGGAGGGCGTTCCGGCGCACCTGCCCAGCCTCAACATAAGCCCGCCATGCCCTCCAAGTCTGTTGGGTCCGTTCGTCCTGCCAAGCGCCCGGTCGTTGGCTCGCAGCTGGGAGGACGCCCCGCTTCTAAAAAGACGAGCCGTCCGGCTCCGCGTCCTTCGGTGACGCCCAAGCCGGCGATGGGCACCAAGACCTCCCGACCCATGGCGACGCCCAGACCTTCGCTGGGAGCTCGTGCGCCGCATGCCGGCCGTACGTTGGCTGGCGCTAAGCCGCGTTCACTGACATCGGTGCCCGCCGCCAAGGCGTCTTCGGCAAAAAAGGGCATCAATCCTCTGTCATCGCTGGGTGCCATGGCAAGCAAGACGACCGACGTCGCTTCTGCCCTTAAGGGTAAGGGCAAGATCGCGGGCGGCATTCTGGCGGCCGTGGCCGTACTTGCCATTGTTGCCATCGTCGTCATCAACTCTGGCCTGTTCGCCGCCACCGATATTCAGATTCATGGCAGCGAGCATGTGACCAAGCACGACGCCATGCAGCTCATCAATCTTCCCGAGAACACGTCGCTCTTTAACGTGGATCCCGATCAGATCACCGAGGGCCTCAAGCAAAACCCGTGGGTCTCGGGCGTGGATGTCCAGCGCCGGTTTCCCCATACGCTTATCATCACGCCGACGGAGCGTAAAGTTATCGCCATTGCCTATATCAGCTCCGACGACCTTGCCTGGGCTATCGGAGACGATGACACCTGGATCGCTCCGCTGTCGACGTCTGTCGAGGTGGACGACCAGGGGAACGTCATTACATCGGGGGAGGGTGCCAACACCCTGACCGGCATCGATGCGGCCCTGGCGCTTGCCAAGCACTACGGCGCC
>CALJNY010000288.1 GCA_937981515.1 uncultured Collinsella sp.
AGAGCCCTAGAGCATGTTGGCAGTGAATATGTCTTCTTTGTAGATAGCGACGACTATGTCGCTCCCAATTATATCGAAACTTATCTTCAAGCAGCCGAAGATGGCGACTACGACATCATCGCAGGAGGTTTCATAAGGGATATTGATGGCAAACTGAAAAGGCATCGCATATCAAACAGCGTATGGAGTACGACAACTTATGCGATTGCATGCGCAAAACTCTTTAAAAAGTCCTTTATCGAAGAAAACAAACTGGGCTTTACTGGTGTCCCTTGCGGTGAGGATATCTACTTTAGCCTCTGCGCCTTTTACTGCAACGCAAAAGTGAAAATCATTCCATACGAGGGCTATTATTACTACTTCAATCGCCAATCCATCACTGGTTCAATGAACTACAAGAAAAATCATGAGCAAATCATGGCGGAAATGTTTGATCTTTTCCTTCAGAGCCACGATCTCTCAAGACTTCCGAAAAGCAGATTCGATGTTATTGAATACACCTATTTAGCAAACATGATCAATGCCTTGGTTGTTTTTAATAGGGGTTGCGGACCAAAGCTAATGAGATCAAAGTATGCTTTTGTGTTTTCACATGCAAGAAAGAATTTCCCGAACTATCTAAAAAATCCTAACATAGGAATTCTAAAACCAAAAGGCCAGACATTAAAAATTCGCCTAGGTGTAGGGGTGATGCTGGGATTGCAGAAGTTACACCTTGACTGGCCTGCATACTACATTATTTCTAAGCTGTAATTCCACCTAATAACACCAGCCACTTAACACAAAGGATAACTATGCGACGAATATTAATTGTCAGCGCATACTACTCCCCTCATATGGGAGGAGTGGAGCGGTACACAGAAAATCTCGCCAAAAAATTGACTGAGCTTGGCAACGAAGTTGCTATACTCACTTCTTCCAATTCAGAACGAAGTTACGGAATCACAAGTGACAACGGCATCACTTTAATCGAGGTACCCTCGTTGTCTCTAATGAATGACAGATTTCCTGTTATCAAACCTATACCAAGCACATACCGGATTTTTAATCAGATAATGAAACTGTCCATTAGCGACATCATTATCAACACTCGCTATTATCCAATCTGTCTTCTTGCATGCAGGATTGCCGCAAAGAAGCACATACGGCCAGTTTTAATTGATCATAGCTCTGGATACTTGTCTACAAAAAAAAGTCCAATGGGTTATCTCATGCGATTATATGAAGGACTGTCAACAAAAATCATCTCTAGAAGCAAGCCGGTTGCATGCGCAGTTTCGAATCGAAGTTTACAGTGGATAAAAAGCTTGGGGTTTTCACCCCATTCCGTAATACCCAACTCGATTGATGCTGATGCATACTGCTCATCAGCATCAAAAAGAGACTGGAATTCTGAGCTTAATATATCTCCCGACGCATTTGTTGTTGCATATGCCGGTCGCCTGATTGAAGAAAAAGGCGTTATGAAGGCAATAGAAGCAATCGACGGCATTCACGGCAAAAACATTCATTTGATTATTGCGGGCAGTGGCCCATTAAATACATCGGTGTCCAACGCACAAAATGAAAGAATCCATTTTGTCGGAAGATTAAATGAATCTGACATGTCATCCTTGCTACGCTATGCAAGCTGTTTTCTTATGCCTAGTGAATATCCAGAGGGCATGCCAACCGTTCTTCTTGAGGCTGCAGCTCAAAAATGCGCAATCGTAGTTAGTAATTGCGCAGGCGCATCCGATATCATCCCCGAAAGCAATTTCGGTACAGTTTTGCAAGACTGCGCAATTGACTCTATTCAAAAGGCTGTTCTTGCATATTTCGAAAACCCAGATTTACTTTTTGAGCACTCTCATAATGTTCATGATCTAGTCTGCTCGCGATTCACATGGAGTCAGACTGCCTTGAATCTATGCACAAATGTCCTAGATACGCTGTCTACTAACAATAATTAAGGACATCAGACGGCTATTTAATCCCCCGTTGCCCTCAACCCCTCAAAACCATGATACTTTAGGGCCCGCTACTGCCCCTGTGCCCTGTAGCGGGCCTCGGTGGCCTCCTTGGCCGGGCGCCACCAGGACTCGTTGGCCACGTACCAGTCGATCGTCTGCCTCAGGCCCTCGGCGAAGTCGGTGTGGGCCGGCCTCCAGCCGAGCTCGCGCTGCAGCTTGGTCGAGTCGATGGCGTAGCGGCGGTCGTGGCCGGGGCGGTCGGCGACCCAGTCGAAATCCTCGGGGTCCTTTCCCATCGCCTCGAGGATCATGTGCAGGACCGTGATGTTGTCCCTCTCGCCGTCGGCGCCGATGAGGTAGGTCTCCCCCATGCGGCCCTTGGTCAGGATGTCCCACACGGCCGAGGAGTGGTCCTCGGTGTGAATCCAGTCGCGGACGTTCTCGCCGCGCCCGTAGAGCTTGGGGCGGACGCCGTCGACGATGTTGGTGATCTGGCGCGGGATGAACTTCTCCACGTGCTGGTAGGGTCCGTAGTTGTTGGAGCAGTTGGAGATCGTGGTTCGCAGGCCGTAGGTGCGGGTCCAGGCGCGCACGAGCATGTCGGAGCTCGCCTTGGTGCTCGAGTACGGCGAGGACGGCTTGTAGGGCGTCTCCTCGGTGAACTTGGCGGGGTCGTCGAGCGCCAGGTCGCCGTAGACCTCGTCGGTGGAGACGGGGTGGT
>CALJNY010000289.1 GCA_937981515.1 uncultured Collinsella sp.
TTTTTTGCTCCTGCGCGTGGTACCGGGCATGGAGCCTGTCGGCGAGCTGGTGGGCGTAATTGGGTCGGCAATCCGCGAGAGCGACGCGGCGGGCTTGGTCGACGGCGACGTGCTCTACCTGCTTATGCGTCAGGCAAAGGCGTGCGATCTGCCCATTATCCGCGAGCGCCTGAGCGCAAAGCATATTGCGGTGGAGCCCGTCGACGGCGAGGACATCGTGGCGCTGCTGCAGCACATCGCTTACATCGGTGACGGTGAGGGGGGTGCCGCTTGATCTCGCTTGTCGTTGCTGCCGTCTTGCTGCTGATTCATGCGCTGGTTTGCCTGATGCTGTGGACGCTCATGAAGCTGGGCCTGCTGCCGGTGCGCGGGCACATGCTGGCTGTGATAGTGCTGGTGCCGCTGTGGGGCCCGTTGCTGGTGGTTCTGCTATCGGTCCGCAGCGCGGTGTTTGGCGAGGGGCTGAAAGAGTCTGCGCTGGAGTCGCTGCGCTTCAACGATGACCTGCATCGCAGTATGTCGGTACCGAGTGGTGAGGACGATTCAGGCGTAGTGCCGCTCGAGGAGGCGCTCATCGTCAACGACCCGGCATACCGGCGCCGCCTAATGCTCTCCATGCTCACCGAGGAGCCTGACGCGTACCTGGCGCAGCTGCAGGCGGCTAAGCTTAACGATGACGTTGAGGTGGCGCACTATGCCGCGACGGCGGTGGCGCAGATCTCCAAGGAGTCCGACCTTAAACTGCAGCAGCTGGAGCGTGCCTTTAAGACGGACCCGAGCGCGCAAAACCTCAACGAATACTGCGATTTTCTTGGTGAATACTTGTGCTCGGGCTTGGCTGAGGGGCGCGTGGCTCAGATTCAGCGCCAACAGTACGCGCGCCTGCTTGCGCGTCGCTGCGAGCGCGAGGATACCCTTGAGCTGCGCATTCGATACGCGACGGCGCTGGCCGATGTCGGACAGATCGACGAGGCGCAGGCCGTGACCGACCAGCTGGTGATAGACGTGCCCGAGGAGCAGGAGGTTTGGATGCTTTGCCTGCGCCTGGCCGTGATGCGCCGCGACGGTGACGAGGTCCACCGTGTGATCGATGCGATTGACAAGCAACATGTGTATTTGAGCGCCGACAACCGCGAAAAGTTGGCGTTTTGGCGCGACGGGGAGGAGGCCAGATGAGCGTGGCGCAACATATCCGCGACCGTGCAGGGCGCTTTCGTTGGATGGGACTCCTCGTGGTGTGGGCGGTCTTTATTGTCATGGCCGCTGTGCTGCTGGTGGAGCGTGCCGGCGTGCAGTACAGTGCGGGCCAGCATAAGCTGGGGATGCTGGCCGCCAACGATGCGGTGCCGGCCTCCTCGGCAATCTTTGGCCAAAAGCCCACGTGCCTGGTCATTACCGATTCCGATCAAGCTGGCGTCGAGGACGTAAAGGAACAGTTCGACCAGATCCTGCTCGACATGAAGATCGCCCATCGCGATGTTGATATTGCCACCGACGGTGCGGACGCGATCCCATCGCTCACGTCGTTTGATCGCGTGATTGTGCTTATGCCCTCGCTTGACGGACTGGGTACGCATCTGACCGATCTGATGAGTTGGGTGAGTGTGGGCGGCTCACTCATGCTGGGCATGACGCCAGATAACTCGAACTGCCTGCAGGCTATGGCTTCCAAGCTTGGGATCGAATCGGCCGGATATGACTATGCGAAAGCCGAAAGCATTGTGCCGAGCGAGGACTTTATGCTGGGCGGGGGAGAGCGCTACGAGCTCTCGGATCCCTTCGATTCTTCGCTCTCTGTTTCGCTGCGCGAGACGGCGCACGTGTGGGCTAAGACCGGCGATGCGGGCACGCCGCTCATTTGGTCTAACGATTGCGGCAGCGGTCACACCGTGGTGTGCAACATTGGCATCTACGACAAGGTCATGCGTGGTTTTTACGCCGCGGCGATCAGCCTGCTGGGTGATGCCACGGCCTATCCGGTCATCAACAGCGCCGTGTTCTATTTGGACGACTTTCCTAGCCCCGTGCCCTCGGGCGATGGTACTTATATCAAGCGTGACTACGGCCTTTCCATTGCGGATTTTTACACCAAGGTCTGGTGGCCCGATCTGCAAAAGCTCGCGCAAAAATATGGCATTCGCTATACCGGCGTGATGATCGAAAACTACGAGGACGCGGTCAACCAGACCGAGCCCGCGCGCCAACCCGATACCACGCAGTTCCGCTATTTTGGCGGCATGCTGCTGCAGATGGGCGGCGAGCTGGGCTTTCACGGCTACAACCATCAGCCTCTGGCACTCTGGGACACCGATTACGGCACGTTGTACGACTACAAGACGTGGAAGAACAAGGAAACGCTTGTCGCATCGCTCAACGAGCTTATCGCTTTCCAGGACGAGGTGCTGCCCAACGCGCACGGCTCGGTCTACGTGCCGCCGTCGAATATCCTTTCGGCCCGTGCGCGCAAGCTTATCGGCACCGACGTTCCGCGCATTATGACCATCGCCAGTACGTATTTTGAGGACGGCACCGACCTGCCGTACGTGCAGGAGTTTGGCGTGGCGAGCGACGGCATTGTGGAGCAGCCGCGCATTGTCTCGGGCGGCATGGTCGACGATTCCTTTATGCGCCTGGCAGCCGTGTCCGAGCTCAACATGCACTATGTGAGCACGCACTTTATGCACCCGGACGACCTGCTCGATCCCGATCGCGGCGCTACGGAGGGCTGGGAGGTCTACAAGGGCGGCCTGACCGACTACCTGGAGTGGCTTACCAAGTCTGCGCCCGATCTGCGGCACCAGACGGCGTCGGAGTGCTCCGGTGCTATCCAGCGCTTTTCGTCGGTTACGGTGAGCGTGGATACAAGTACAGATGCCTGGACGCTTAGCCTGGGCAATTTCCACGACGAGGCGTGGCTCATGTTCCGCGCCAACAATGGCGAGCCGGGTGCAGTCACGGGTGGCGAACTGACGCACCTTACGGGCAATCTGTATCTGCTCAAGGCAAATGATAAGACCGTGACGATCGAGCGCAAGGAGGGTGGCGATAAATGAGAATCTGCTTGGTACTCGAGGGTTGCTACCCCTATGTGCACGGCGGCGTATCTACCTGGATGCATGGCTATATCCAGGCCATGCCCGAGCATGAGTTTGTGCTGTGGGTGATCGGCGCGCATGCTGCCGACCGCGGTAAGTTTGTCTACGAGCTGCCCGGCAACGTGGTCGAGGTGCACGAG
>CALJNY010000290.1 GCA_937981515.1 uncultured Collinsella sp.
GACGGGGCTATTTTAGCTACCCCCATATGCCAGTTGATATTTGCCCTGGCCCCCATTGATTCGTCGACAGTCAAAGGGTAGCTAAAAAAGCCCCGTCCCAAATTAACTACCCCAGGCAACCATTCACGAAAGGGGTCCCCATGGACCTTGCTGACATTCGCCAGACCATCGATGGCATCGACACCACGCTCCTCAACAGTTTTGTCGAACGCATGGACATTGCCACCGAGGTCGCCAAGTCAAAAATCGAGATTGGCAAGGCCGTCTTCGACCCCGCCCGCGAGCGCTCCAAGCTCAACACCCTTGCCGGCCGCGCTCCCGAGCGCTACGAGGCGCAGACCATCACGCTGTTCCGCCTCCTCATGAGCATGAGCAAGGCCGAGCAGCAGCGCTATATCAACGAGCTCAAGGGCATCACGGTCTCGCAAAAGGCCCACGCCACGGCAGTTCCCCTTGACACGCCCTTCCCCCAGACCGCCAGCGTCGCCTGCCAGGGCGTTGAGGGTGCCTACAGCCAGATCGCCGCGTGCAAGCTCTTCGACGTGCCCGATATCGCGTTCTTCGACACCTTCGAAGGTGTCATGCGCGCCGTGCGCGACGGCTTCTGCGAGTTTGGCGTACTGCCCATCGAAAACTCCACCGCGGGCTCGGTCAACGCGGTCTACGACTTGCTCGCGCAGTTCGACTTCCACATTGTGCGCTCGCTGCGCCTCAAGATCGACCACAACCTGCTCGTCAAGCCCGGCACCAAGCTGCAGGATGTTCATGAGGTCTATAGCCACGGTCAGGCCATCGCGCAATGTGCCGGCTTTATCGAGGCGCACGATCTGGACGCCACCAAGTATCCCAACACGGCTATGTCGGCCGAAATGGTCGCCAACTCCGAGCGCACCGACGTCGCCGCCATCGCCTCGCGCAGTTGTGCGGCGCTCTACGGTCTGGAGGTGCTGGAGCCCAACATTCAGGACTCGGACAACAACTACACGCGCTTTGTCGTCATCAGCCGCGAGCCACGCGTCTATCCCGGTGCCAACCGCACCTCGCTCATGATCACCACGGCCAACGAGCCGGGCGCCCTCTATCGCGTGCTCGAGCGCTTCTATGCGCTCAACATCAACCTTATCAAGCTCGAGAGCCGCCCCATCCCCGGCCACGACTTTGAGTTTATGTTCTACTTCGATCTGGACTGCCCCTTTGGCAGCAAAGCCCTCGACGACCTGCTCGATTCGATCGACGATGTGTGCGAGAGCTTCACCTACTTTGGCAGCTACACGGAGGTGCTCTAGATGACTGACGTCGCCACAACCCGTCCCTACGGCGTGCTGGGCCGCGTGCTGGGCCACAGCTACACCCCGACGATCTACAAGGAACTCGCGGGGCTTGAGTACGTGCGTTTTGAGCGTGAGCCCGAAGACCTTGCAGCCTTTATGACCGGCGATGAGTGGGAGGGCACCAACGTGACCATCCCCTACAAGCGCGCCGTCATGGACTACCTGGACGAGCTGAGCCCGCTCGCCGAACGCATGGGTAACGTCAACACGATCACGCGTCTGCCCGATGGCCGTCTGCGCGGCGACAACACCGACTACTTCGGTTTCCAGTGCCTGGTCGAGGAGCTGGGTGTGGAGATTGCCGGCAAAAAGGTCCTCGTGCTCGGAGCCACCGGAGGCGCCGGCACCACGGCAAGTATGGTACTGGGCGACCTGGGCGCGATCGTGGTGCCCGTGGGACGCGCGAGCGAGGTCAACTACGGCAACATCGCACAGCAGTCCGACGCCGCGCTGCTCGTCAACTGCACGCCTGCCGGTATGTTCCCTCACTGCCCCGACGCGCCTTGCACGCTCGAGGGCCTCGACGCGCTCGAAGGCGTCATCGATATCGTCTACAACCCCGCCCGCACGGGACTCATGCTCGAAGCCGAGCGTCGCGGCATCCCCTGCATCGGCGGCCTGCTCATGCTTGTGGCCCAAGCGGCGCAAGCCGTAGAGCGCTACACCGGCCAGGGCACCCCGCGCGAGCGCATCCTGGATGTAACGGAACACTTGTCACGCGGCGAACAGAACATCGCACTGATCGGTATGCCGGGCTCGGGCAAAACCCGCGTGGGTGAGCAGATCGCCCTGCTCACCGGCCGCGAGCACATCGACCTGGACCGCGCCCTCGAGGAGCGTCTGGGCATGCCTTGCGCCGACTTTATCGTCGAGCACGGCGAGCCGGCCTTCCGCGAGCAGGAGACGGCGGCCCTGGCCGACATCTCCAAGCGCAGCGGCCTGGTGCTTTCTACCGGCGGCGGCGTCGTCACGCGAGACGAGAACTACCCGCTGCTACACCAGAACAGTCAGATTGTGATGCTCAACCGTAAGCTTGATGAGCTCGCCCACAAGGGTCGCCCCATCACCGCCCGCGACGGTATCGACAAGCTGGCCGAGCAGCGTATGCCGCGCTACCGCGCCTGGGCCGACTACATCATCGACTCACGCGACTGCGCCGCCAACACCGCCCGAGCCCTCCTCGACACCCTCTAAACCACCACAAAGGGGACAGGCACCTTTGTGGTGGTTTAACACTCTGCTGCACCGCCGCACCGCCCGCCCAACCAAAAAGGAAGCAACCATGAAAGCTCTCGTCATCAACGGCCCTAACCTCAACATGCTCGGCATTCGCGAGCCGGGCATCTACGGCAGCGACAACTACGACCGCTTGGTCCAAATCTGCAAGGAGGCCGGCGCCGCACAGGGCTTCGACGAGGTCGAGGTCTTCCAGTCCAACCACGAGGGCAGCATCGTCGACAAGATCCAGGAGGCATACGGCAAGGCAGACGGCATCGTCATCAACCCGGCGGCTTACACGCACACCAGCGTGGCGATCCTGGACGCCCTCAAGGCCGTCGCCATCCCCGCCGTCGAGATCCACATCAGCGCCGTCGAGACGCGCGAGGACTTCCGCCAGGTAAGCTACGCCCGCCTGGCCTGCTTTGCCACCATCACCGGCGAAGGCCTCCAGGGCTACTCGCATGCGCTGGAGCTGCTGAAAGAGCATCTGCTACACTAATCCATGGGACAACATAATCAGGTTTGTTTGTCCCAAAACTTAAGTAACTGTTCGATTGACATACAAAGGAGCATATCCATGTCCCAGTACGATTACCTCGTCGTCGGTGCTGGCCTTTCGGGCGCCGTCTTTGCCAATGCGGCCAAGCGCGCCGGCAAGTCGGTCCTGGTCATCGCCCGCCGCG
>CALJNY010000291.1 GCA_937981515.1 uncultured Collinsella sp.
CGCGACCGGTCACAATGTCAAACGCCAACTCCTCGGCCTGCACATGCGCCTTGCCCACGGCCTCGGCCGCAGCGACAATCGCCAGCACGCGCTCGTACTCGGTCGGAATGACCTTCACAAAGTGCTTGCTCATCGAGTCGAAGCTGTAGAGCAGCTTAATGCCGCGCGGGCTCTGCGTCGCGTCCACGTGCTCCTGGATGAGCGCGCGAATCTGCGCCAGCTCGTCGGCCGTCGGGGCCTTGAGCTCCACGCTCTCGTGGTTCACGCGGGCATCGAGCGTGCCGTACTGGTCAAAGACGTAGGCCACGCCACCCGTCATGCCGGCGGCGAAGTTCTGCCCGACCTCGCCCAGGATGAGTGCCAGACCGCCCGTCATGTACTCGCAGCCATGGTTGCCGCAGCCCTCGACCACCACGGTGGCACCGGAGTTGCGTACGGCAAAACGCTGGCCGGCCAGACCGTTAATGAAGCCGCGGCCGCTCGTGGCACCAAAGAACGCCACGTTGCCCACGATGATGTTCTCGTCGAACTTGTAGGTCGCATGCGGGTTGGGGCGCACCGACACCTCGCCGCCCGAAAGGCCCTTGCCAAAGTAGTCGTTGGCGTCGCCGCACACGTTGAGCGTAATGCCGCGCGGCAGGAAGGCGCCAAAGCTCTGACCGGCCGAGCCATCGCAATCGATGGTGATGGAGCCGGCGGGCAGGCCCTCGGGATGCGCCTTGGTCACCGCGTTGCCCAGGATGGTGCCCACGCAGCGGTTGACGTTGGCGATATCGGCGCGGAAGCGAATCGGACGCAGGTGCGCACGGGCGTCGGCCGTATAGGGCACAAACAACGTGGAGTCGAGCGTCTTGTCGAGCTCGCTGTCCGCGGCCATCTGCGGCAGGAAGTGGCGACCGTCGGCGCCCGGAATATGGGCACCGAACTCGCAGGTCGCGCTTGCCAGCACGGGCGACAGATCGAGCAGGTTGGCCTTACGGTTGCCCGGGACCTCGATCTGGCGCAAGCACTCGGGATGGCCGACCATCTCGTCGACGGTGCGGAAGCCCAGGCTCGCCATGACCTCGCGCAGCTGCTCGGCAACAAAGAGCATAAAGTGCTCGACGTGCTCGGGCTTGCCACGGAAGCCGCGACGCAGGCGGCAGTTTTGCGTAGCGATGCCGGCCGGGCAGGTATCCTGCTGGCAGTCGCGCTGCATGAGGCAGCCCATGGAGATGAGCGGCATGGTCGCAAAGCCAAACTCCTCGGCGCCCAGCAAGCAGGCGACAGCAACATCGGTACCGTCCATGAGCTTGCCATCGGCCTCGAGCACCACGCGCGAGCGCAGGCCGTTTTGCAGCAGCGTCTGCTGGGCCTCGGCAAGGCCAAGCTCCAGCGGCAGACCCGCATGCCAGATCGAATCGCGCGCCGCAGCACCCGAGCCGCCATTGTGGCCGCTGATCAAGATCTTGTCGGCAGCACCCTTGGCCACACCGGTGGCGATGGTACCGACACCGGCCTCGCTGACCAGCTTGACCGACACGCGCGCGCCGGGGTTGGCGTTCTTAAGATCGAAGATCAGCTCGGCCAGGTCCTCGATGGAGTAGATGTCGTGGTGCGGCGGAGGCGAGATCAGGCCGATGCCGGGCGTGGACTGACGGACCTCGGCGATCCAGGGGTAGACCTTCTTGCCGGGCAGGTGGCCACCCTCGCCGGGCTTGGCGCCCTGGGCCATCTTGATCTGAATCTCGAAGGCGCTGCACAGGTAGCGGCTCGTCACGCCAAAGCACGCGCTTGCCACCTGCTTGATGGCGGAGTTCTTGGAGTCACCGTTAGCCAGCGGGGTCTCGCGACGCGGATCCTCGCCGCCCTCGCCGGAGTTGGAGCGTCCATGCAGGCGGTTCATGGCGATGGCCATGCACTCGTGCGCCTCTTTGCTGATGGAGCCATACGACATGGCACCGGTGTTAAAGCGGCGGACGATGTTGAGCGCGGGCTCGACCTCGTCGAGCGAAACCGGAGTGCGGCCGCTGGCATTAAAGTCGAGCAAGTCGCGCAGGCGCACGGCACGGCCATTGCGGTGCAGGCGGGCGCTGTACTCCTTAAAGGTGTCGTAGCTGTCCTCGCGGCAGGCGGTCTGCAGCAGGTAGACGGTCTGAGGGTCGATCAGGTGATCCTCGCCGCCGAGCGGGCGCCACTTGGTCAGGCCCAGCGTGGGCAGCTGATCGGGAGCCGGGCTCTTAAGGATGGCGAGCGCGGCGTCGTAGCGCTCGTTTTGCTCGCGCTCGACGTCCTCGACACCCATACCGCCCACACGGCTCACCGTGCCGGCGAAGTACGCGTTGACGAACTCCGGCGTAAAGCCCACGGCCTCGAAGATCTGCGCCGAATGGTAGCTCTGCACCGTGGAGATGCCCATCTTGGACATGATGGAGACGATGCCCGCCGTCGCAGCCTTGTTGTAGTTGGCGATGCCCTGCTCGGCCGTCACGTCCAGGTCGTCGCGTGCCGCCAGATCGCGGATGCACGCATGTGCGTTGTACGGATAGATGCCGCTCGCGGAGTAGCCCACCAGTGCCGCAAAGTCGTGCGGGGACACGGCGTCGCCACACTCCACCACGATGTCGGCAAAGGTACGCACGCCGGCGCGGATCAGGTGGTTGTGCACGCAGCCCACGGCGAGCAGCGACGGCACGGGCACCTCGCCCGCAGCGGCACGATCGCTCAACACCACGATGTTCACGCCGTCGCGGACCGCAGCCTCAACGTTCTCTGCAAGCTGCTTGAGCGCAGCCTGCAGCGCGCCCTCGCCGGCATCGCGGCGGTACACGGCGCGGAAACGACGGGTCTTAAAGCCCACGCGGTCGATGGCGCAGATGCGATCGAACTCCTCCTCGTTGAGCAACGGGCGCTCCAAGCGAACCAGCTGGCAGGCCGTGCGGGAATCCTCGAGCAGGTTGCCGTGGTTGCCCAGGTAAAGCGTGGTCGAGGTGACCATATGCTCGCGCAGGGCATCGATCGGCGGATTCGTGACCTGGGCGAACAGCTGATAGAAATAGTCGTAGAAGGAGCGCGTCTTCTTGGACAGGCAGGCCAGCGGCGCATCGATGCCCATCGAGGCGAGCGGGGCCTTGCCCTGCTGGGCCATGGGACGCACGACCTCGTCAACATCATCCCAGTGATACCCGAGCTTAGCCATGCGCACGGCGGCGGGCACCTCGGCGTCCTCGGCGGGCGTTGCCGCGGCAGGCCTATCGAGCGCGTCGACGGTCAGCGTCTCCTCGGCAATCCAATCACGGTAGGGCTTTTCCTTGGCGTAACGAGCGCGCAGCTCGTCGTTGTAGATGACGCGCCCGCGGGCAAAGTCGACCTCGAGCATCTGGCCCGGTCCCAGACAGCCGCTCGTCAGGATGTTCTCGGGGCTTACCTCGATGGTGCCCACCTCGCTCGCCAGCATAAAGCGACCGTCGCGCGTCACATAGTAGCGGGCGGGACGCAGGCCGTTGCGGTCGAGGGCGGCACCCAAGGTACGGCCGTCGGTAAAGGCGATGGCGGCCGGACCGTCCCAGGGCTCCATGAGCATGGACTGGTAGGCGTCGTAGGCGCGGCGCTCCTCACTCAGGCTGTCGTTGTGGTCCCACGGCTCAGGCAGCAGCATGGACGCGGCACGCGTAAGCGGGCGACCGTTCATGACCAAAAACTCAAGCACGTTGTCCAGAATCGCGGAGTCGGAACCCTCGCGGTTGATGATGGGCATCACGCGCTCAAGATCGTGCTGCAGCACGGGACTGTACAGGTTGGGCTCGCGGGCGCGGATCCAGTTGACGTTGCCCTTGAGGGTGTTGATCTCGCCGTTATGGATGATAAAACGGTTGGGGTGCGCGCGTTCCCAGCTGGGCGTGGTGTTGGTGGAGTAGCGCGAGTGGACGAGCGCCACGGCCGTCTTGACGGCGGCGTCGTTGAGATCGATGAAAAAGCGGCGCATCTGCGTGGCGACCAGCATACCCTTGTACACGATGGTGCGCGAGCTCATGGAGCACACATAGAAGATCTTGTCGCGCAGGGCAAACTCGACGTCGGCCTTCTTCTCGATGGTGCGGCGGCACACGTACAGACGACGCTCGAAGGCATCGCCGGCGGGCGTGTCGTCCGGACGGCCCAGGAAGGCCTGCAAGATGGTGGGCATGCAGGCGCGGGCCGTCTCGCCCAAATCGTGCGGGTCGACCGGCACCTCGCGCCAAAAAAGCAGCGGCACGCCGGCCTCGGCGCAGCCCTCCTCAAACACGCGGCGGGCATCCTCTACGCCCTTGTCGTCCTGCGGGAAGAACAGCATGGCCACGCCATAGTCGCCCTCTGCCGGCAGAATCTGGCCGCACTTTTGAGCCTCTTTGCGAAAAAAATGATGCGGAACCTGGAACAGGATGCCGGCGCCGTCGCCGGTATTCTTCTCGAGTCCCGTGCCGCCGCGGTGCTCCAAGTTGACCAGAATGGACAGCGCATCGTCCAGAATCTGGTGATGGCGCTCGCCGTTGATATCGGCAAGCGCGCCAATGCCACATGCATCGTGATCGAATTCGGGGCGATAAAGGCCCTGCTGCTGAGCGGAATCTGCCTGCATCGCGATCCTCCCCTAGATATTTAGACAGTCAGTTGAATAGGCATACTAGGAGCATCGCCGACCCGTTGTGTTTCCCGCCCGTTTCGAAACAATCGCGTAACGCACGCCCTACGAGTGGACACCGCCGACCTCAAGGACGACAACAAGGGCCCCAAGTTCGGCCTGTAAGCTCACCGCTTCAAACATCTCAATCTGTAACAGGAGGAGCCGATTTTGGCGCTTAGATGTTACAGGTTGAGATTTTCTGCAGGACAGTTTTGGTTTGTCTCGATCTGTAACACGAAGGGACGGTTTTTGCAGCTAACTGTTACAGATGGGGGTGCGGACAGAAAGTTGGACCGCGGGGCGGTCCGGACTGGAGGTTCGCAT
>CALJNY010000292.1 GCA_937981515.1 uncultured Collinsella sp.
GTGGGCCGAGGGCGAGGTTGAGCGTCAGTACACCGAGCTCAAGCAGGCTCTGGTGGACGCAGCCGCTCCCCAGGATGTTTAGCCCGGCGCCGCCAAGTTCGACGACGAGACGCACGTGAACCAAATCGTGTAGTCCCGTTCTCGTTGGCTTTTTGGGCCGGGCGTCCAAGCGCATCGGACGCCCGGCCCGTTATTTTGAAAGGAAGTGGGGATGAACCGCTTCATCGATATCAACCCGGAGAGGTGCATCGGCTGCGGAACATGCCAGTCCGCCTGTGCAGATGCCCACCGGATGCAGGGTCTTCAGGACACGCCGCGTCTGGCGCTCGTGAAGACCGGCGGCATTTCGGCCGCCCTGGCCTGCCACCATTGCGAGGGTGCCCCTTGCGCCGAGGTCTGCCCGGTGAACGCCATCGAGCACGATGGCGACCGCATTCACGTTAAGGAGCAGGAGTGCATCGGGTGCAGGCTGTGCGCCATCGCGTGCCCCTTCGGCGCCATCCATCCGGACGGCACGTCTATTGCCGGTGTCGCAGGCATGTGCGACCCGACGCCTTCGTACCCTAAGTCCCTGAGCAGCCTGCTTACGTGGGCGCCCGGCCAGTACACCTGTGCCGTCAAGTGCGACCTGTGCGCCTTCGACCCCGAGGGTCCGCACTGCGTGGCGGCGTGCCCCACCAAGGCGCTCACCGTCATGGGCGGCGCGGCAGATCGCGAACTCGACGAGGCCAAGCGCCTGCGTTCGATTCAGAACGGCCCTGCCGTCGACGTGGCGGCTGTGGCCCAGGGTCTGTCCGAGAAAGCAGAAGGGAGCGTAAACAATGGATAGCATGACGCTGTTTATCGCATCGCTTGCCGTCTCGTGCATCGGTGCGCTCGCCTCGGTTCTGCTGATTAAGGCCGATAACGCCGCCAAGACCGCCGGCTGCCTGATCGGCGCCGTCGCGGCCGTGCTGTCGTTCATCGCGGGCCTCGAGGCCGTGCTTGGCGACGTTTCGTCCCTCAACACGGTCTTCTTTTTCCCGTTCGCCCGTCTCGAGCTCTTGCTCAACGGCCTTGCGGGCCTGATCGTGGTCCTCATCTCAATCCTCGCCTTTGCGGGCTTCATCTACGGTCTGTCCTACTTCGACGAGTACCCGGGCAAGGTCGGGCGCGCCGGTTTCTTCATGAACACCTTCGTCGCCTCGATGATGCTCGTCATCACCGCCGACAACGTGTTCTGGTTCCTGGTCGCCTTCGAGCTCATGTCGCTTACGAGCTACTTCCTTGTCGTCATCGAGGAGAACAAGAACTCCATCAAGGGCGGTTGGCTCTACTTCGTCATCGCGCACGTGGGCTTTGTCCTTATCATGGCGAGCTTCCTGCTCATGACCAACGGCGTGGGCGGTTCCTTCAGCTTCAGTGATTTCCGTACGCATGACTTTGGACCCGCCATCTCCTCCGCGTGCTTCGTCCTCGCGTTCTTCGGATTTGGCGCGAAGGCCGGTATCATCCCGCTGCACTCCTGGCTGCCCCAGGCGCACCCCGAGGCGCCGTCCAACGTGTCCGCCCTCATGTCCGGCGGCATGATCAAGATCGGCATCCTGGGAATCCTCAAGGTCGGTCTCGACCTGCTCGCGGGCTCGGGCGTCCAGCTCTGGTGGGGCCTCATGGTCCTGGTCTTCGGATCCATCTCGTCGGTCCTGGGCGTCGTCTACGCCCTCCACGAGCACGACATCAAGCGCCTGCTGGCCTACCACTCCGTCGAGAACATTGGCATCATCTTGCTCGGTGTCGGCGCGTCCATGACGGCGCACGCCCTGGGCAACGACGTCATCGCGACGATCGCGCTCATGGCCGCCCTCTACCACACGCTCAACCACGCCATGTTCAAGGGCGAGCTGTTCCTCGGCGCGGGCTCCATGCTCTATGCCACGGGTACGCGCAACATGGAGAAGATGGGCGGTCTGTTCCGTCGCATGCCGGTCACGGCCGTCTGCTTCCTCATCGGTGCCCTTGCCAT
>CALJNY010000293.1 GCA_937981515.1 uncultured Collinsella sp.
TACCAGTCGATGTACTTCACCAAATCCCTCTCGAAGATATCGGGGTCGTCTCCCTCCCAATCGTAGTAAAGCTCGGTCTTGACCATCGAGAAGAAGTTCTCGGCCTTCGCGTTGTCGAGGCAGTTCCCCTTGCGGGACATGGACTGGGCGATCCCCATCCGCTCGAGCGCGAGCCTGTAGGCGGGCATCTGGTACTGCCAGCCCATGTCCGAATGCAGCAACGGAGCATCTTCGCCATTGAGCCTGCCCTCGAGGCCCGCCAACATCTCGAGGACCATCTTCATGTTCGGGGACCTGGATATCGAGTAGGCGACGACCTCGTCGTTGTAGAGGTCAACCACGGGCGAAAGGTAGAGCTTGGTGCCGCCCACCTTGAATTCGGTGACGTCGGTCACCAGCTTGGTCATCGGGTCCTCCGCCTCGAAGTCGCGGGCCAGCAGGTTCGGGGAGGACTTGCCGACCTGGCCCATGTAGGAGCGGTATTTCCTGCGTCTGCGGGTCCGGCACAGCAACCCCTCCTCACGCATGACCTTGAGCACCGTCTTGTCGGCGATGCGAACGCCGGTCGCTTTGCGCAGCGTGTCGGCAACGCGTCGGTATCCGTATCTGAACTGGGATTTCTTGCATATCTCCACTATGGCCGGCCGCTCGGTTGCCTGCCTGTCTGAGGGAGGGTTCGCCTCGTGGTAGTAATAGGTGGAACGCGGCATCCCGATGAGCTCCAAGAGCGTGGAGAGCGGATATTCCCGCCTCAGCGACTTCACTATCTCGTGCTTCCGCCTGCTGCCGAGAGGGCCGTCGCCGAGGCGGCCATTCGTTTTAAGATCTCCACCTCCATCTCGAGGCGGGCGCACCGCTGCTCGAGCGTCTCCTCGCTCGCGGGCTCCTTCCTCCTTCGCCCCGACGGGTGGACGGCGAGGGCGTCGTCGCCTCCCTCTCGGTACCGCTTCACCCAGTCCCGTATCTGCGCGCTGTTGCGCACGCCATGCTCGAGAGCGAGGGCTTTGTAGTCTCCCTCGCCGCGGAGATAGGCTTCGACGACGCGAAGCTTGAACTCCTGGGGATAGCGGTTGTTCTTCCTCGGCCTGTCTATGGCCCCGACGCCGCCTTGGTCGATCCTCTCCCTCCAAAGCTTCACGGTTGACTTCGTAAGGCCAAACTCATGCTGCAGCATGGCGATGGTCGCGCCGTCGGCGTACCTGTCCGCAAAGCGCTGTTTGAACTCGGCAGAGTAATCCTTGCTCAGCAAATCAAACCCCCTAACGCAGAAGACCCCTATAGGAGAAGCAGAACATTGTCTGTCCAACTATAGGGGTTCACTGTACTATAGGGGTTCACTGTAATTCTTGGACGGGCTAATTAGCGGCCTACGCCGCACATAGGGACTGATT
>CALJNY010000294.1 GCA_937981515.1 uncultured Collinsella sp.
GGCTTCTCCGCCGCATCAGCGGACACGAACGCCGTATCGGCCGCGCAGCGCAGCCTCGCATCAGCCCAGGCAAACCTCGACCAGGCGAACACCAAGGCCTCCAGTCGCACGGTCACGGCCCCGAGCTCGGGTAGCATCGTGGAGCTCAATGCCAAAGTGGGCGCCACGGTTACAGGCGGCATGATCATGGGCGAAAGCGATACGAGCGGCGGCAAGCAGTGCATGCAGATCGCCGACCTGTCCAAGATGAAGGTGACCGTGCAGGTGGGCGAAAAGGACATCGCCAAGATCGCCGTTGGGCAGAGCGCCAACGTCACGTCTCCCGCGTTTCCCGATATCGTGAGCCAGGGCACCGTCACGGCTATCGCGTCGGTGGCAAACTCCGACGCCGCCAACAGTGGCGGCGGCAGCGTAACCTTTAACGTCGATATTCTCATTGAGGCGCCCGACGCGCGCCTGAATCCGGGCATGACGGCCGAGGTATCGGTGGTGACCGAGCAGCTCGACGACGTGGTGATGGTGCCGACGATGGCGCTCATGACCGAAGACGGCGAACACTATTACGTCAACGTGGCAACCGATGACGAGGGCAAGCAAACCCATCGCGTGAAGGTTACCGTCGTGACGCAAAACGACAACGAAGCCGTAGTCGGCAAGACACAGGTTAAGCGCGACGACCAGGGCAACGAGATCAACCCCAACGTTCCGGTTACCAAGCTGCGCGATGGCGACACCCTCGTCATGGACACCGGAGCGGACGCAACGGCTGACGGCGGCTACGGTGCGGATTCGGGCAGTATGTCTGCCGACGAGGGCATGTAATGCGTCCCGTTATCGACATCCGCAACGTGCACCGCATCTTTGAGAGCGAGGCGGGGTGCGCCCACATCCTGCACAACGTGAGCCTGGCGGTAAATCCCGGCGAATTCGTCGCTATCACCGGCCCCTCGGGCTCGGGCAAGTCGACGCTCATGAACATCCTAGGCTGTCTGGATAAGCCGACGGCGGGCGACTACTACCTGCAAGGGCTCAACGTGGCCGAGCTCGACGATGACGAGCTCACCGAAGTCCGCGCCCTGAGCATCGGCTTTGTCTTTCAGAGCTTTAACCTACTGCCGCGCCTATCGGTCATCGAAAACGTCATGCTGCCGCTTTCGTACACCAACGTGCCGCGGGCTCAGCGTGAGATGCGCGCCGTCCATGCGCTGCAAGCCGTCACGCTGCCGGTCGACCACTGGGACCACCGCATCTCCGAGCTCTCGGGCGGGCAGATGCAGAGAGTTGCCATCGCGCGCTCCCTCGTCAACGACCCGCCCATCATCCTGGCGGATGAGCCGACGGGAAACCTGGACTCCGCCACCGGAGCACTCGTGATGGAAACCTTCCACAAACTTCAGGAACGCGGCAAGACCATCGTGCTCATCACGCATGATCCCGGTATCGCCGCCGAGGCCGACCGTGCCGTAACAATTCGCGACGGCCGGATTCACGACGGCGCGTACATCGCGCACGCGCCGCAGACCCTGCGCGGCGCCATTGATAACCTGCCCATGATTTACGCAGACGCCAATCCGACGAAAGGAGTGAAGGCATGAGCACGCGCGACCTCATCCAAGAAGCCCTTCACTCCCTCGAGGCCAACAAGGGACGCAGCCTACTCACCATCCTGGGCATCGTCATTGGCATCGCCTCCGTCATTGCCATGACCTCGCTTATCGGCGGTATCCAAAACAGCCTGGTCAACAGCCTGGGCCTCAACGCAGCGCGTATGGTGCAGATCTATTCGTCGCAAGAGCTCACCGAATCGGACGTGGAGAAGCTTCGCAAGATGGTGCCGCAGATCGAGCAGATCGGCATCGTGGACAGCGCCTATACCGAGTACAAGGCCGGTGACAAAAGCTATACCGTCATGGCGCAGGGCGTCGATAGCGACATGCTCGACGCGGTGGGCGCCAGCAAGCTTGTCGCGGGACGCACCTACACCCAGGCCGAGTCCCAATCTGGCGCACGCGTGGCGCTCATCAGCCGTGGCGGCGCTGATCAGCTGTACGGCAACGAGCAGGACGCGCTCGGCAAGACCATCAAGGTGTCGAACGGCGAGGTGCAGATTGTCGGCGTTATCGACGGCGGCAGCGACTCCATGGGCTCGCTCACGCTATACATGCCGCGCGAGACCATCTCGGGTCTTTTTGGCGACGAGAACCCGTCGTTTCCCAGCGTAACGGCGCTCGCCGCCGAGGGCACGGACATGGATGAGCTGTGCAAGACGATTGAATCCAAGGTGCGCAGCATGAAGGGCATCGCGGACGACGACGAGTATGACAGCGTATCGGCGACCTCAATGAAAAGCGCCATCGACGCCCTCAATTCCTTTATGGGCGCGTTTTCGCTCATCATGGGCGCCGTTGCCAGCATTTCACTGCTCGTGGGCGGTATCGGCATCATGAATATGATGCTCACCAATGTGACCGAGCGTATCCGCGAGATCGGTATTCGTCGAGCCTTGGGCGCCAGCCGTCGCGATATCACCGCACAATTTTTGGCTGAGTCCTCGGCGCTGTGCGTCACCGGAGGCCTGCTGGGCGTCCTGATTGGGTACCTGCTTGCCTGGGGGCTAGCGATGTTCGCCGCGGGTTCCGGCGTGCTTGGCGAGCTCGGTGCCAGCGGTACCATTACGCCGAGTTTTTCGATCGCCACGGTACTGCTGGCCTTTGCGGTCTCCGTCGGCATCGGCGTCATCTTCGGCTTCTATCCCGCCCGCCGAGCAGCAAAACTCGACCCCGTGGAGTGCCTGCGCTACCAGTAATGCACTCCCCCTGAGTTGCGGTGAAATAGGGACTGTTTAGGCCGCTAGAAGGCCTATTCAGTCCCTATTTCACCGCAACTCAGGGGGGGATAAGGCGCTAGTGCTATTCGAAACGAGACTCCAGACTCGATAGTCCGTTCAACGTCAGATTGTTAGCGACCTCCGAGATGCGCTCGATGGGCACCGAGCCATCGGAGAGCGCCCACGTGCGGTAAATGCCGATAATGCCCGAAAGCAAAAATGCCAGATAATAGTCGAACATCTCGTCCTTGAGGCCCTCGGGCAGCAAGTCGCGCTCGGCAATCTCATGCTCGAGCGGCACGCGCAAACGCGTCATAAAATCGTCGAGCGGGATTTTTTCAATTAGCTGGCGATTGAGCACGAGGTTATTGCAAAGCGCCTCGTTGATGGTCTTAAAAAACGTTGCCGCCGCTCCGAGGGCACGCTCGTTCGTGTCGCCGTCCATGGAAGCTAGCGTTTTCTCGACCGAGTCGGCAATCATCTCCACCACATCAACGGCGATGGCATCGAGCAGGCCGTCAACCGTACCGAAGTGAACGTAAAAGGTCTTGCGGTCGACATTTGCCTCACGCGCGATGGCACTCACCGTAATGTCGGCAAGCGGCTTATCCATCAACAGGCGCTCAAACGCAGAAAGGATGGCATTGCGGCTGCGAACGATACGGCGGTCGAGGCGCGGTTTGCTGGTGGCCATGGATGTGTCCCTCCAGAATGCGAGCATTCATCAGCAGATGAGAGTTAATCTACGTAAGAGGATTATCCCCCATCCGGCACAAAAATGCCCGGCAACATGAAGAACGCACGACCAACTATTACGCCTTAGGGTGTTTCTTTTTGTTCAAAGCAGCCGGGGACACACGGATGCCGTCGCCTGTCTGGCGCACATAGGCCTTATGCGCCGATTTGGCGGCCCTAGAATCCTTCTGAGCATGCTGATTGGGGTCTACGGTAACCGCATGCACAGGATGGGGCTTTGCAGGCTTAGAGGACGTCTGAGGCGTTCGTCCGAGCTTGCGCATCGCGCGATCCCAGCGTGCATGGATACTCTCGTTGTGAGCGCTCTTAAGGCCCAGCAGGGGCGCGGCCAAAATAGTCGGCGCGATAAACGTAATGAGGCGCCACAGCAGGTAACCGGCGGTCGACGCCGATCCAAAGAAATGACCCAGGAACAGCGCAAAGCCACCCTCGGCACCGCCAGTGCCACCGGGCAGGGGAACAGCAGAGCTCAGGAGTTGAACAAAGGCGCTCGCGGCCATGACCGAGAAAAAATCGACTTCGTGGTGGCCAAAGGCAAGCATCAGGAAATACGGCACGAGGTAGAAAAACGCGAGCTGCAACATGGTGATGACCACCGTGAGCAGCATGGACGAAAAGTGGCCGGCCGAAAGCTTGAACTTCTCGGAGAACGAGTAGATTTCGCCATCGACAAACGTACGCCAGCCCTCGATCTTGGTGGCCGAGACGCTCATTCGCTCGAGCCAATTGATGATGCAGTGTGCGACGCGCGTGACAGTCTTGGGCATGAGCGCGACGGCAAAGATGCCAAGCAGAATGCAGCAGTGACCGCCAAAGCTAAAGACGCACAGCAGCGTCATGTCGCCATAGCGCTCGGCGAAAAACGGCATGCGGGCAAGCAGCAGAATGGCGCCCCAGGCAACGAGGCCAAACTGATACACGATAAAGCGCGTGAACTGCGTGGCACCGGCCTCGCCGACGTTTTGGCCTGCCTTGGTCAGGCGGTAGATCTGGGCAGGCGTGGAGCCCATCATCATGGGCGTCAGGTTGCCAAAGAAGATACCGCTCGCCTCGACCGAGATCAGGTCGCGAATGCCGACGGGCGAATTGGGATCGAGCCAGACGGCGATCGCATAGGCAACGATGCCGAAGAACAGGTACAGGAACATGCAAAAGCATGCAGCAACGAGCCACGGCGCTTGGACGCTCGACATGGCAGCCCAGAACTGTCCCATCTGACCGGTCACAATCAGATAAACGATATAGCCAACCAGCACGACGCCGATAAAAATGGCACCGCGACGTGCACTCTTGTTGTCATCGCCGCCCGAGGCCTCAACCTCGACCTGGGGCTTAGATGTATGCTGAGAGGACTCCTTCATGAGGCTCCTTCTGACCGTCCAAATATCTTGCATATTGTACCCGCAAGGACCACAAGCAGAACGTAAAGCTATGGGCCAAATGGGAATTGCAGATGGTTTGCTCGGAAATAAAAAACCCGAACTTCCGTGGGAAGTCCGGGTCTCAGATTCATGGTAGCCCGTACCAGATTCGAACTGGTGATCTCCGCCTTGAGAGGGCGGCGTCC
>CALJNY010000295.1 GCA_937981515.1 uncultured Collinsella sp.
CCGCGAGCAGGCGCCCGAACCATGCATTAATCGGCGATTCTAACCCAGCAGCTTATCCAGCGCCACCGCAATACCATCTTCGTTGTTATTGGCGGTCACCATCTGGGCCACAGCCTTAACCTCATCGACGGCGTTGCCCATGGCAACGCCGGTGCCGGCCCACTCAATCATGGACTTGTCGTTCTGGCCGTCGCCAAACGATACGACCTCGCTGGCATCGATGCCGAGCTTGGGCAGGGCACCCTCGAGCGCGCAGGCCTTGTCGATACCGGGCGCCGTGTACTCAAAGTACCAGTCGGCCGTAAACATGCCCGAAAGCGTCTGCTTAAAGGGCGCATACATCTCCTCGTAATGCGCCTGCAGGTATGCCGGGTCGCCCGCAGTGAGTAGCTTGTCCACGGGATAAGCATCAGCGACCTCATGCAGGCTCTCCACCTCGCGAATCTTAAGATCGCACGCGTCGCGCTCATACTTGACGATATTCTTCTGCGAGCCGTCAGGCAGCGTGATCATGCAATGGTACGAGTCCTCGACATGCAAATCACGACCGAGCGAAATCATAGGGATCACGTCAAAATTACGCAGGTGATCAATCAGGCGATGCAATTCGTCGGCAGGCATAGCCTGATCGAACAGCACCTCGTCGGTCTGAGCGTCGACCACATGCGCGCCGTTAAAGGCCACCAGCAGACCGTCATGGTTTTGAAGGTCGAGCTCCTGCGCCAAGGCGTGCAGCCCCCATGCGGGACGACCCGAAGCCAAAATGAGCTTAATGCCCGACTCCTGCGCCGCGAGCAGCTTCTCGCGCGTACGCGGGCTGATCACCTTCTGATCGTTGGTAAGCGTACCGTCGATATCCATTGCGATGGCTTTAATTGCCATATGTGCCTCCTTGCATCGTTTTTATCGCGCACTATCTTATCCGAGCCGGGGCACGTTCGCACAGCGCGCGTATGACGGTTGCAAAACCACCCCATTTGGAACAAAGGCAAAAAAGTACTTGCAAAGACGCGTTCCGACATATAAGTTGATAAAAGACCGCCGTTGCGGTTTTAAGTAGATCGAGCATATGAAGTTTGAGTTTTAGCGTGTAAGAGAAGGAAGATCGGCAAAGTACAACCCCAACCGCAATGACAACTTAATGAGGTAACTGCCACATGTGAGGCACCCAGGGCATTGCTGTCTCGATTTTGAGCACGATGCCTTCCGCCTTGCATGGGCCGTTCCATCCCGCCCCTGCAGCAACTGCCTCACGGGCTCATTGAAAACCGCATAGCACCCCAACGTCAGCACATCACCCACGGCA
>CALJNY010000296.1 GCA_937981515.1 uncultured Collinsella sp.
CGACGAGGGAGGAATCGCCGAAGTACCAACCGCCCTGAACGATACGGTGGCCGATGCCCTCGATCTTGACGCCGTTGGCCTCGAGGTCCTTCAGAACGACCTCGATGGCGACCTTGTGGTCGGGGAACTCGATGTTCTCGGTCACCTTCTTGGAACCGTTGGCAGCGTGGGTGAAGGTACCGCCGGTAAAGCAGACGCGCTCGCAGGAGCCCTTTGCGGACACCTTGTGGGACTTGGTATCGATGACCTGATACTTAAGGGTCGAAGATCCTGCGTTGACGACCAGAACGTTCATGTGTCTCCCTACTAACAGGCGGTGTGGCGCCGCCAGGTTACATACGCTTCAATAATAAACCCAAACGCCCTCGCGCTCGGGTTTATTGCGTTGATATATAAGTTATCGGTGCCTAAATACTCATGTCCTTTGGCTTGTAAGACGAAAGAGCGCGGGGATATATACCAAAGAAGAAATCCCGAGTGCGACAAGCAATACGACTCGAATGCCCGCGATGCTGCTCAACGCAGCATTGAACAGATAGAAAAGGATGGCACCCACCGCCACCATCTGGCTTTGGACCGAAATCAGTGAACAGCGCATCGAAGAATCGACAGCATTTTGAAAAATTGAGTATTTAATTGGAGCAAATAACGAGTAAGCAACCGTCTGCAGTACATAGAACACGGGCAGCAAATAGACCGGAGTAAAGGGAATCAAAAACAGAGCAGTCAGGAAAAGGCGCACGATGCCGCAAATACGCGCAAAACGGCCCTTGTCGACATGAGCAATCACACTCGGCACAATAAGCCCCATGGAAGCCGAGGCAAGGAGCTGGACCGCAATGGTCACACCCGAAGCGACGGCATTCATTCCGCGACCCGCAAGCAGCAGTGAGAAAAAGTCTTCCAGGGCGACAAAAGCAAATGCCTGAGAGCAGTCCATGATGAACGCTGAACGAAGAATGCCGTTACGCGCAATAGCGGCACCGATCATCTTCGGGCTAATTCCACGCTTAGGTGTCGCTGCAGTGTCCCCTCTTCGCATCTCAGGAATGCAGGCAACGACAACCAACGTCAACACCATTGCGATGATATCTGCCGAAAGACCAATGAGATATGCACCGACAGACGAAATGAAACCGCCCACGCAAGCGGAGATGGCATAAGAGGCATAGAAAACAAATCGCTCAACGACATTAAGTCTTACGAGCTGGTCCTGAGAGACGCTGTCAATGTAGATCGCTTCTATGGATCCGCTCACACATGCAACTGCAAATCCTTTGAGAGCAAACGCGCCGATTAAAAGCAGAGGAGAACGGGCGAAAAGTAGGGCGGCGTAGTATCCAAGCATTCCCACGACGCCAACGAGACCGCTTGTCTTTCGTCCAAACCTGTCAGCAATATAACCAGTAGGAACCTCGAGAATGAACTTACTCACTTGGTATGCAATCATCATGCTAGAAATCGCTACCATCGAGAATCCGACGAATTCAAGGTAAACCGTCAGAAAATACAAAATGGTGCTGAAGTTCGACA
>CALJNY010000297.1 GCA_937981515.1 uncultured Collinsella sp.
GATTCGAGGAAGGTAAAAAAGCATAAACGTGATGCGCTGAGGCTTGCTCAGCTGCTTGGCGAGTCGGAAGGTGTCGACCTGCGCGGAGAGCTGAAGGACGATATGCTTGCGTTTGTTAAAGATTGTGAGGTGGGCGACGTCAATCTGAAACAGATTGGGATTGCGGGCGTAACGATGGCGCAGTTGCTCGAGACGATGAAAGCAACATATGGCTTGATTAGTTGAGTGGGGTAACGTGGCCCGGACGGTGCAGTCTAGCTGCGTTGTCCGGCGTGGAAGCTCGCTAATCGGCTATTATTTGTTTAGACAACTTGAGTTGTAGAGGAGTGACCGGCGATGGTGCAGGGCGCCAAACATATGAAGAGCAATAACACCGCGGCCAACGGTGGCTCAAGCCCTCAGCCCAAACCTCAACCAAAACCTAAGCGCCGCCGCAAGCGACTGCCGCGCTGGGCCGACCGGCTCATCACCATCGTCATCATCCTTATTGGCGTGGGCCTTATGACCTGGCCGTGGATCTTGGACCGGCTCGAGGCCTCGGGCGTGTTCAACCAGATCAGCACCGTGTCCAGCACCGTGGACGCGCTGTCTGCCGAGGAGCGTGAGCGCATCCTGCTCCAGGCGCGCTCCTTTAACGAGCAGCTGGCGGGCGAGGCCACCGAGCTTCCCGCCGACCAGATTGAGCCCTATGCCCAGCAGCTCATCTTTGATCGCGACCCCATGATGAGCTGGGTCGAGATCCCCTCCATCGACGTGAGCATGCCCATCTACCATGGCACGAGCGAAGAAGTCCTTATGGCAGGCGTCGGCCACCTGGAGGGCACGAGCCTGCCGGTGGGCGGCACCTCGACGCATTGCGTGCTCACCGCGCACTCGGGCATGCGCAACCTGAGCATGTTCGACGACATCCACTCGCTGGAGCCCGGCGACCTGGTGCTGCTGCACACCATGAACAAGACGCTCGCCTACAAGATGGTGGACTCCGAGGTCGTGTTGCCCGAGGAGATGGAGTCGCTGACCATCGAGCCCGGCGCCGACAAGGTGACGCTCGTCACCTGCACGCCCTACGGCGTAAACGACCATCGTCTGCTGGTGCATTGCGTGCGCACCAAGTACAACAAGAAGGACGTCGACAAGCAAAAGTCGCTGGCCGGTCGCCACTGGGGCAAGCGCGAGTTCGCCGTGCTCATTGTGGTCGTAGCCATTGTGCTGTTGCTGCTGGACATCGTGATCCACGCGATCCGCAAGCGCCGCAAGGCCAAGGCCTCGGCATAAGACATTCTCCAGAACCACCACAATGGGGACAGGCACCTTTGTGGTGGTCGGGGCTTCCAAACCATCACAACATTCGATGAAAATCGCGATTTTGACGATAAGCGTCGAATGTTGTGATGCTTTTCGTTGCGGGCGAGATGGTCTTCGTTGTGGGCGGCGCGGTTTTCGTTGCGGGCGAGATGGTTTTCGCTATGGACGGTACGGTTTCGCTGCAGAACCGCCGGCCCGCAGCCTGCCAGCCCGCCGCTCTCGTTACGTTTTCGCTGCATTTGGGTAAAGCACCTGCTCCAAGCGGCGTTGCCTTGTATACTAGAGCGGTTTATCTGTTATGCGGAAGGGAGCGCCTATGGCACTCAGCGAGAAAGACGTGCGCGGCATCGCCGAGTACGCAAAGATCGCACTGACCGATGACGAGCTCACCCAGATGACGTCCTACATGAACGACGCCGTCCAGATGCTCGAGCCCGTCTTGCAATATGACTTGCCCGACGTGGAGCCCACGTTCCATCCCATCGGAAGCCTGTCCAACGTGATGGGCGACGACCTGCGCGAGCCCGAGCGCGATCTGCCGCTCGACGTCGCGCTCGAAAACGCCGGCAGCGCGCGCGAACGTTACTTCCGCGTGCCGTCCATTTTGGGAGAGGGGGAGAGCGAGTAATGGCGCTAAGCTTCGATTCCCTTACCGCCGCCCAGATTGCCGCGGGCGTTGCCGCCGGCGACTTTACCGCCACCGAGGT
>CALJNY010000298.1 GCA_937981515.1 uncultured Collinsella sp.
GCTGCCGCGCTTGCCGGCACGAGCTATCCGCTCGATCGCCAGATGACGGCTGCCGAGCTTGGCTTTGCGGGCGTGATTCCTAACTCACTCGATGCGGTTTCCGACCGTGATTTCCTGCTCGACCTGCATTACGCCGGCTCCGTCATGGCGATGCACCTGTCGCGTCTTTCCGAGGAGATCGTGCTGTGGTCGAGCTCCGAATTTGGCTTTATCACGCTTTCCGACTCATACTCCACCGGCTAGTCCATCATGCCGCAGAAGAAGAACCCCGACTTTGCCGAGCTTATCCGCGGCAAGAGTGGTCGAGTCTATGGCAACCTGGTGCAGCTGCTCGTGACCATGAAGGGCCTGCCGCTTGCTTATAACAAGGACTTGCAGGAGGACAAGGAGGGCGCGCTCGATACCGCTCACACGCTCATGCAGTGTCTGTCCGTTATGGCCGGTATGATTTCGACTTGGACCGTCAACGAGGATGCCATGGCGCGCGAGTGCGGCGTGGGGCACCTTGCCGCTACCGATGTTGCCGATTACCTGGCCAAGCGTGGCCTGCCGTTCCGCGAGGCGCATGCCGTGGTGGGCCATCTGGTCCTGATGTGCGAGAAGCGCGGCTGCAATCTTGAGGACCTGCCATTTGAGGTGTTCCAGGAGGCAAGCCCGCTCTTTGAGCGCGACATTACCGAGGCACTCGACATCCCGTCGATTGTCGCCGCGCGTACGACCGAGGGCGGTACCGCCCCTGCCGCCGTTGCCGTTCAGCTGCAGCGTGCCGGGGCGCAGCTCGTGGCCGATGAAGGCGTGTTTGGATCGCTAACCAAGGTCGTCGAGATGGGTCACGGGGCAAAGTAGAGGTTTGGCTGAAGACGTATTGTCCATTTATTGATAAATCGTTTTCGCTTTACGGGCGCCTGCTGATGTGGGTGCCCGTATTTTGTTGCTATGGGGGGGCTTGTCGAGAACTTTTGTAGGACCTTTGGGCAGGTTGTGAAGGGGGTACGTTCGCGGGCGGCAACCGACCGCCTGCTCTGTTCGGTGCGGTTGATGGGCGGTCGGATGGTACTCTAATCGGGCTTCGAAACAGAAGTGTCACATATGGAGCGCTTCAATAAATTGCAGCGTTTCAATATACAGCTTTTTGTTTAACTGCAGCTAAAACTCTGTTACGATGCAGTCCAGGCGGGTGCCGGAATGGGACTTGGGCACGCGCGAACCTACTTGAAAGGCTACTTTTATGGCTATCGAGAAGACCTTCATCATGATTAAGCCCGACGCCGTGCGCGATCGCAAGATCGGCGAGATCGTTGCTCGCATTGAGCGCAGCGGCCTTGTCATCGAGCGCATGGAGATGACCACGCTCGAGCGCGCTACCGTCGAGGAGCACTACGCCCATCTGGCCGACAAGCCCTTCTTTGGCGGTCTCTGCGACTTTATGACGAGCGTTCCGGTCGTCAAGATGGTCGTTTCCGGTCTCTCCGCTGTTGCTAAGATGCGCACCCTTATGGGCGCTACCAACCCGCTTGATGCTGCCCCCGGCACCATTCGCGGCGACTTCGCTGTCGATGTCAACGCCAACGCGATCCACGGCTCCGACTGCCTGGAGAACGCCGAGATCGAGATCAAGCGCTTCTTTGGCTAAACCAGCTTTGACTCCTTAAAGCTGTTAGCGTGTGGCTTGGGCGCCGCGGAATTTCATCCGTGGCGCCCTTTGTATTCCAAAATCTATGAAGGGGCCCGCTCGGACATGAGTTCCGAGCGGGCCCCTGCTGTTAGCTTGTGGCACTGAGTAGTTTAGGCCTCGTCGACGACCTTGAGGCCGCGCGTGTGGTCGATCTCGTTAAGGAGGTTAACGCGACGCTCGTGGCGACCACCCTCAAACTCGGCGTCGAGCCACTCGTCGACGATCATCTTGGCGAGCTCGGAGCCCACGACACGGGCGCCAAAGGCGAGCACGTTGGTATTGTTGTGCATGCGGGAGAGCTTGGCGCTGAAGGGCTCGGAGCACACGACGGCGCGAACGCCCTCGACCTTGTTGGCGGCCAGGCTGATGCCGACACCGGTGCCGCAGATCAGGATGCCCAGGTCAACATCGCCGTTGGCAACGGCCTTGCCCACCTTGTAGCCGGCGATGGGGTAATCAAAGCTCTCGGAGGTGTCGGTTCCAAAGTTCACGACCTCACAGCCGCGCTCCTTCAGGTGCTCGGAGATGATGTTCTTGAGCTCGACGGCGGCATGGTCGTTACCGATACCGATCTTCATAGATGGTTCCTCTCTGTTCTGTGCGGCGCAAATGCTAAAGGTTTTACCGCGTTCGACTGCATGATAGCGCGACTTTTGTGTAAACGCTCGGGCGTTTTTTGGTCAAACGCTTTAGCATGCAACAAGACTTACTTCTCATGAATTAATGCCGTCAGTTTGCGCTTGAACGCCGTCCGCCGGAACTTGGGTTGCGGTTTTTGATGCATTGTTATCAAATAAATAGAGTTAACTATTATTGAGAGCCCAGTCCGTTATGTAAGCAGGAGATACCTATGCCTACCGATTCCATCCGCGATGCCGCTTTTTGCGATGTCTTGAACCGCGAGCTTGTCTGCGCGCTCGGCTGCACCGAGCCCATTGCCGTTGCCTATGCGGCGGCGCTCGCAAGTCAGACGCTTGGCTGCGAGCCCGAGCATATGGACGTTGCCTGTTCGGGCAATATCATCAAGAACGTCAAGAGCGTGACCGTGCCCAACTCGGGCGGCATGCATGGTATTGAGGCGGCGGCCGTGCTGGGTGCCGTGGGCGGCGACGCCAAGAGCGCGCTCGAGGTGCTCGAGAGCGTTGACGATAAAGACCGTGCGCGCGTGGCCGAGCTCCTCGCTGACGCCGGCTACTGCGATGTGTCGCTTGTCGAGGGTGTGCCCAACCTCTACATCAAGGTGACTGCCACGGCCGGGGGCCATACCGCGGTCGTCGAGATTACCGACCATCACACTAATGTTACGTGCCATACGCTCGACGGTATTCCGGTATGCGGCAAGTCGGCGGGGGAGTGTGCCGCCTGCGCCGAGCGCGTCGTGGCCGAGCGTGCGGCAGATAGCGCTGACACGCCCATGTCGATTGAGTCCATCATCGACTTTATCGAGGACGGTGACATTGAGGACGCCCGCGCTGCCGTTGAGCGTCAGATCGAACTGAACGGTGCGATTAGCGCCGAGGGCCTGGCGCACGCTTGGGGTGCCGAGGTGGGCCGTACGCTGTTGGGCGCTCGCGCCGATGACGTCGCCTGCCGTGCCCGTGCCCGTGCAGCCGCCGGGTCCGACGCCCGCATGAACGGCTGCGCGCTGCCGGTCGCCATTGTGTGCGGCTCGGGCAATCAGGGCATTACTTGCGCGCTGCCTGTTATGGAGTATGCCGAGTACCTGCGCTGCGACCACGAGCGCCTGGTGCGCGCCGTGATGCTGTCCGATCTGATTGCCGTGCATATCAAGAGCTATATTGGTGCGCTCTCGGCGTTTTGTGGCGCTATTTGCGCCGCATGCGGTGCCGGCGCCGCGATTACCTGGCTGTGCGGTGGCACGCACGAGCAGATTGGTGCGACGGTCTCGAATACGCTCGGTAACGTGGGCGGCATCGTGTGCGATGGCGCCAAGGCAAGCTGTGCCGCCAAGATTTCCGCTGCCGTCGATGCAGCGATTCTGGGCCACGATATGGCCATGCAGGGCCGCGGCTTCCGTGGCGGTGAGGGCCTCATTCAGGATACCGTCGAGCAGACAATCGCCAGCATGGGCTATGTGGGCCGCGTGGGCATGAAAGATACCGACGTCGAGATCCTCAACATCATGATCGGCAAGACTCAAGTCTGCTAGTTACGCGGTTTTACCAAACCGCGTAACGGCTCGACGCTGCAAACGCCCCTAAGCGGCAATCTGCCTTTCAATCGTCGGGCATGGCCAGAAGGCCTATGCCCTCCTCTTTCAAGGCACATTGCTCGCTTAGGGGCGTTTTCGCTGACTTATGCTCAACCTGCGGCGTTGTTTTATTTGGGGCGAGGGAGGGGTCCTATGACAGTTCGTCGGCTATTTGGTGTTCGTAGAAGGCTTCGATTACAGCGTTAAAGTCGCGGGCGAAGTCTTCCATGGTTCCGTGCCAGGTGGCTCGGCTGGGCTTGCCTTGGCCCACATAGGCGGTTTGAATGCCGCAGGCGGGGCTGGGGAAGTCGCGTTTGGGATCGTTGCCTACCATAAGGACCTCGTGCGGCTGGAGCCCCATCACCTGAAGTTGCTCTAGATAGTAGGTGGCATCGGGCTTGCAGCGGGTGGTGTTTCCCATGTGCGTGACGAGCTCAAAGGGGGCGTCGGCCAGATCGCCCCAACCCATGCGGCACTCGATGGCCCCCTGCGGAAAGCTGGGGTTGGTGAAGAGCGCGCAGCGCAGTCCTGCGTCCTGTACGGCCTGAAGCGCGGCGTGTGCGCCTGGCATGGCGTGGGCGTTGATGACATCGTCGTTCTTGTACGGAAGAACTTCGCGGTCGTAGTAGGTAAACGCCTCGTAGATAAGTGGGTCCGAGAGGCAAATGCCGCACCGGCGCTCAACCTCTTCTTGGTAGAACTCCAGATTGGTACGATTATCCGTGCCGCTTCGGCGATTGGCGTTGAGGTCGACCAAGATGGTGCCGAGGCGTGCCATCGTGCCACCGTGGCTGCGGCGACCGATATCCGCGAGCATCGACGAGACATCCTTAAAATAGCTAAGGATGAACGCGTTGAGGTTGATGCTAAGAAGCGTTTCGTCCATATCGAAAACGACTGCTTTGAGCACGCGAGCACCTTTCTCGATAAATCGTTCCAGAATCGTTGGCTCCGGATACTTTACCTCAAAGGCGTATGGGCAAACTGCTTATCGTCAAGTTGTGGAGACGGTCGTCCATAAGATTACGAAAAAGTCTCCACACGAGTAAAAAAACGCAGTTCACGCTTGAAATCGAACCCATTTCCCCGTAACCTATACGAACGTGATTGCATAAGCGTCACATTAGTATCTGTCGGCTCCCGAGTGTTCCTAAACGTTGTGTGCTTGTCGCACCCTTCTGTAGGTCCTAGCAATCGGGGCCCCGTAGTTCGAAAGGGGTCCACCTTTGAGTGAGATTCAGAACTCGTCCATTTTCTCTCTTGACGATGTCAACGAGGAGGAGATGAACAACCTCATCGACGGTACGATTACCGACTTTGATGAGGGCGATCTCGTTAACGGCACTGTCGTTAAGATCGAGCATGACGAGGTGCTCGTTGACATCGGATTCAAGTCCGAGGGCGTTATCCCGGTCCGCGAGCTGTCCATCCGCAAGGACGCTAACCCTGCAGACATCGTTGCACTCGGTGATCCCATCGAGGCCCTGGTTCTCCAGAAGGAGGACAAGGACGGTCGTCTGGTCCTGTCCAAGAAGCGTGCCGAGTACGAGCGTGCTTGGAACCGCATCGAGGAGAAGTTCAACTCCGGCGAGAACGTCGAGGGCGAGGTTATCGAGGTTGTCAAGGGCGGCCTGATCCTCGACATCGGCCTGCGTGGCTTCCTGCCCGCCTCCCTCGTCGACCTCCGTCGTGTCAAGGACCTCACCTCCTACATGGGCACCCGCATCGAGGCCCGCGTCATCGAGATGGACCGCAACCGCAACAACGTCGTCCTCTCCCGTCGCGTCGTGCTCGAGGAGTCCCGTAAGGCCGAGCGCTCCGAGATCCTGTCCAAGCTCAAGTCTGGCATGCGTCTCCAGGGCACCGTTTCCTCCATCGTCGACTTCGGCGCCTTCGTCGACCTCGGCGGTATCGACGGCCTCATCCACATCTCCGAGCTCTCCTGGAACCACG
>CALJNY010000299.1 GCA_937981515.1 uncultured Collinsella sp.
CCGGGTGTGCGATTCGCATTGGCGTGAATGCCGGTTCGCTCGAGCAGGATATTGCCGAGCGCGACGATCTTACGCAGCCCGAAAAGCTCGTGATGTCGAGCGAGCGTTTCGTCAAGCATTTTGAAGACCGCGTCTTTACGAACATTGTGCTTTCGGCCAAGGCTCATAGCGTGCAAACGACGCTCGATACCTATCGAGCCCTGTCGCGTGAGATTCCCCACGTTCCGCTTCACCTGGGCGTAACCGAGGCGGGTACCAAGCTGCAGGGCACCATCAAGAGCTCGGTGGGCCTTGGTATCCTGCTGTCTGAGGGTATCGGTGACACCATGCGCGTCTCGCTCACGGCCGATCCGGTCGAGGAGCCGCCGGTCGCCTGGGGCATTTTGCAGTCGCTGGGCCTGCGTCGCCGCGGTCCCGAGATTGTTTCGTGCCCCACGTGCGCCCGCTGTCAGGTTAACCTGATTCCTATCGCCGAGGAAGTAACCGAGCGGCTTAAGAACTATGCCGCGCCGCTTTCGATTGCCGTCATGGGATGTGCCGTTAATGGGCCCGGTGAGGCTTCTGATGCCGACTTGGGCGTTGCTTGCGGACGTGGTCAGGCCTTGCTCTTTTCGCATGGCCAGATCATTGGTAAAGTAGCTGAGGACCAAATTGTCGACGCGCTTATGGCCGAGGTCGACAAGCTTATTGAGGAGAAATAAATGACCCGAGCAATGTATATGTCTAAGCTCTATGCGCCGACGCTCAAAGAGGATCCGGCCGACGCCGAGCTCGCAAGCCATCGTCTACTGCTTCGTGCCGGTATGATCCGCAAGGAGGCCGCCGGTCTGTATTCCTATCTGCCGCTCGCTTGGCGCTCGATTCGCAAGATCGAGAACATCGTGCGCGACGAGATGGACGCCGCCGGCGCCCAGGAGCTCATGATGCCCATTATGGTTGATGCCGAGCTGTGGCGTGAGTCCGGCCGCATTGATGCCTATGGCAAGGAGCTCGTGCGCTTTGACGACCGTCATGGTCGCGAGTTTGTGCTGGGCCCCACGCACGAGGAGACCGTCACGGCCCTGGTGCGCAACGAGCTGCGCTCCTATAAGCAGCTGCCCGTCAACCTGTACCACATTCAGGACAAGTTCCGCGATGAGTTCCGTCCCCGCTTTG
>CALJNY010000300.1 GCA_937981515.1 uncultured Collinsella sp.
TGCCGCGGCGCTCGATCCCGCCAAGGATGTTGACTCCATGACGCCGGCCTCGCTGCTTACCACGCTTTCGGGGCGAGGCGGGGGCTTTGCTCCCTGCACGGCCGAGGCCGTGTTGGCGTTGCTGGACCATTACGGCGTTGAGCTGGATGGTGCCAAGGTCGCGGTCGTCGGCCGGTCGCTGGTGATTGGCCGTCCCGTTGCCGCCATGCTTACGGCTCGCAATGCCACGGTGACGACGTGCCATACGCATACGCGCGACTTGGCTGCCGAGTGCCGTGCGGCTGATATTGTGGTTGCGGCCGTTGGACGCGCGCGCACGATTGGCGCGGATGCAGTTCGCGAGGGCCAGACAGTCATTGATGTTGGCATTAACTGGGACGAGGCCGCTTGCAAGCTGGTCGGCGATGTCGATTTTGATGCTGCGGAACCGATCGTTGGTGCCATCACACCCGTGCCGGGCGGTGTGGGGGCTGTGACTACCGCGATTCTCGCCAAGCACGTGATTGAAGCGGCGGAGCGTGCATCGAAATAGGCGTTTTTGACCACAGGGGGTCCCGAGGTGCCGTGGTTTCGCCCTTTTTGCGCCGAAGCGATACACTGTTGCCGTTTGATTACTTCGCTCAAGGAGGATACGCATGCCGTGCACAACGATATTGGTTGGTAAGAACGCGAGCTACGACGGGTCGACGCTGGTCGCCCGCAACGAGGACTCGTCCAACGGGGTGTTTGAGCCCAAGCGCATGCGCGTGGTGCATCCCGACGAGCAGCCGCGTGTCTACACGAGCGTCCTGAGCCACCTGACCGTTGAGCTGCCCGACAACCCCATGCGCTACACGAGCGTCCCCGACGTTGTCCCGGGTCATGGCATTTGGGCCGAGGCCGGTTTCAACGAGCTCAATGTTGGCATGTCCGCAACCGAGACGCTCACCACCAACGAGCGCGTCCGCGGCGCCGATCCGCTTGTCGACTACGTGCCCGCCAAGGGTAACGAGGGCGAGGACGGCTATGTTCCGGCGCAGCCCGGCGGTCTGGGCGAGGAGGATATGGTGACCCTGGTCCTGCCGTACGCCAAGTCTGCCCGTGATGGCGTGCGTATCCTGGGCGATCTGCTCGAGCGTTACGGTACCTACGAGAACAACGGCATCGCCTTGAGTGACGTTGACGAGATCTGGTGGCTCGAGACCATCGGCGGCCACCACTGGATCGCCAAGCGCGTGCCCGACGACGCCTATGTGACCATGCCCAACCAGCTGGGTATCGACAGCTTCGACCTGGACGACGCCGAGGGCGCCCAGGCAGATCATATGTGCTCCGCCGACCTGCGCTCTTGGATGGCCGAGTGGCATCTGGACCTGACGCTAGGCGTCGAGGGCGACGGTCCCGCTGCGGTCTTTAACCCGCGCGAGGCCTTTGGCTCGCACAGCGACAGCGACCACGTCTACAACACGCCGCGTGCCTGGTACATGCAGCGCTGCCTCAACCCCAGCGATGTGTGGGACGGTCCCGAGGCCGACTACACGCCCGAGAGCGACGACATCCCCTGGAGCCGCGTACCCGAGCGCAAGGTGACCATCGAGGACATCAAGTACGTGCTTTCGAGCCACTACCAGGGCACGGAGTACGACTGCTACGGCAGCAAGGGCACGCCCGCCACGCGCGGCGCCTATCGTCCCATCGGCATCAACCGTAACAGCCAGCTCGCCGTGCTGCAGCTGCGCCCCTATGCGCAGCCGGCGTATCGCGCCGTGCAGTGGATGGCGTTTGGCTCCAACTCGTTTAACGCGCTCGTGCCGCTGTACGCCAACGTCGAGACCATGCCCGAGTACTATGCCGACACGCAGGCTCGCGTGACGTCCGAGAATTTCTATTGGGCAAATCGTCTGATCGGTGCCTTGGCCGATGTTCGCTTCCATGAGTGCAGTCGCGCGGTCGAGGATTATCAGGAGAAGGTCGGCGGCATGGGCCACAAGCAGATTCACGACGTTGACGCTGCCGTAGCCGCCCTGCCGGAGGCCGAGGTGCCCGCCGAGCTCGCCCGCGCCAACGAGGCCTTTGCCGAGCTTGTGCGCGTGGAGACCGATGCTCTGTTGGGCAAGGTGCTCTACACCACGAGCTGCGCCATGAAGAACTCCTTCGCGATGAACGACAACGTAAGGTAAAGACAACCTTGCAACGAGCGAGCGGGGCAAACGCCGTCAAAGGCTTTGCCCCGCTCGATTTCTATCTTGGCGGTAAAACGATTTTGTGTCGTTCACTCAATCTTGGGTACAAGAAGCCCAATGCAGTTGTTCACGATTGGAGCCAACCATGGTTATGAAATTCGATCAGCTTGTTAACGGTGCCATCAACGTGGGCTTCGGCGCCGCCGCCGTTGCCGTTGAGGGCGTCAAGAAGGTCCTCGACGACCTCAATACCAAGGGCGAGCAGGTCCGCAAGGACGCAGGTGCCCCCGATATCGCCCGCAGCGTGTCCGATATGTTCGAGCAGGCCGGCGGCACCATCTCCGACCTCACCGAGCGCCTGGGCATGCAGGGCGAGACCGCGGCACAGCGCGTGCTTGACGAGCTCATCCTGGCCCGCGTTCGCATTATGACCGCCCCTGAGCGCACGGCATTTTTGGCCCATGTGCGCGACATCGTCGATTCGGTCGAGGACAACGTGACCTCGGTGCCTGTCGAGTCTGTTGAGCCCGACGACGCAGAGGACGCCGAAGAGGCCGAGTAGCAGCGCAGATGGCAGATTCCACCACCGATTACAAAAATCTAGATCCCTTGGGTGACGAGACGGCGGTTGTCGATGAGGTCGAGGCCGCTGTCTCGGGCGCTCGCAAGAAGCCGCGCGCTGTCGATATGGTCCCCGAGGAGCCCGACGCGATGGCGCCGGACGAGGAATACCAGCTCACACCGGCAGGTCGTCGTGAGCGCATCGGTCAGATCGTTCGCTTAATCAAAAAGTATCGCGTATGGGATAACCTCACGCCGGTGCGCCTGCGTCGTCTGCTCGAAGAGCTCGGCCCCATGTTTGTCAAGATGGGACAGATTCTGGCCAACCGCTCCGAGATTTTGCCGCAGCGGTTTTGCGACGAGCTGCGCCGCCTGCGCTCCGACGTAGAGCCGGTGCCGTATGAGGTAGTGCTTCGCTGCCTGGAAGAGGAATACGGCCAGCGCCTGGGGCAGATGTTCGACGCGATCGACCCCAACCCGCTCGGTAGCGCGTCACTCGCGCAGGTACACCGCGCCCGCCTGGTGACCGGCGAGGACGTGGCCGTTAAGGTGCAACGCCCCGGCGCGCAGCAGGTGATGGCGCAGGACATCGACATCATCCGTTCGGTGGTGCGTATCGTTTCCAAGTTCGTCAACACCGATCAGTTTGTTGACCTGCACGGCGTGGTCGAAGAGCTGTGGACCTCGTTTCGCGAGGAGACCAACTTTTTGGCCGAGGCCAAAAACCTCAACGATTTCTATGACTTCCACAAAAGCGTGCATGGCGTGTCGTGTCCCAAATCCTACCTGGACCTTTGCACCGAGCACGTGGTGGTCATGGACTATATCGACGGCATCTCCATCGCCGACCCCAAACGCCTTGAGGCCGAGGGCTATGACTTGGAAAAGATTGGCGCCGCGATCGTCGAGGACTATTCGACGCAGGTGCTCGACGATGGCTTTTTCCATGCCGACCCGCATGCTGGAAACATCATTCTCAAGGACGGCATCGTCTACTTTATCGACCTGGGCATGGTCGGACGCATGTCGAGTCACGACCGCGGTATCGTCAAGGACATGATTTTTGCCGTGTCCGAGGGCGACGTGCCCAAGCTCAAGGATTCGCTCATGCGCTTTGCTGTGACGCGCGGCGACTCGGCCGAGCTCGACCATTCGGCCTTTTTGTCCGATTTGGACTTTATCGTTGCCGACTTTGCGGGCCTCGACCTTAAGGATCTTGATATCGGCGAGTTTTTGACCTCGCTGCTAAACCTGGCGCGCAAAAACGACGTTGAGCTGCCGAGCGTGGTGACGATGTTCGCCCGCGGCATGGTGACGCTCGAGGGCCTGCTGACCGAGTACATGCCCAACGTCAACATGATCCAGATCATCCAGGCGCATATCAAAAACGAGAAGAGCACCTATGCGCGCGTCCGCGAAATGGGGCGCGATCTTGCCGCGAGCAGCTATCGCGCGGCAAAAGGCTCGCTCGAGGCGGCCGAGTATCTGGGCTTGGCGTCGCGCATGCTCACGCGCGGCCAGCTTAAGGTAAACACACAGATCATGAGCAGCGACAAGGCGCTGCGGCAGCTGGGTGGAATTATCGACCGCATGTCGATGGCAATTGTGATCGCCGGTCTGTTTATCGGTTCGTCGGTGGTGTACTACGCACGCATCGAGCCGGTTGTGTTCGGTATCCCGGTCATCGGCTTTATGGGTTACGTGAGCGCGCTGGTGCTGGCGCTGATGCTGGGCCGCGAGATCTGGCGCAACAGTCACGGCGGCAAGCGGTAACGATTTCCCGGGGTCGGGGAAACGGGTTATTTTGCTTTGGGTCGCGCCGGCGTGGGTTGGTTCGAACAAAACTATGCCGGTTTACGGGGCTGGAGTGCCGAACCTCGAGCATACCGAAATTCGCGCTTTTAAAACCGCAGGTAGATGAGTCGTTGGTTTTCGAAAACGGCAGATATGGTTGCGAAGTGCTGAATCAGCCCCGTAATCCGGCATAGTTTTGAAACGGGCTGTTCTTGCAAGGTCCGACGACAGTCTTTCCTATCGCAAACCATAGCTTTTACCTTGGGCTTCGCCTGCGTGCGGGGCCCTTTTGCGTGCTACCATACTGACAGTAATAATCGATGGCCTAGATGGTGGTGCGGAGACGCACGAATGCGCGGTTTTCCTGCGTGTTTGGGAGAATCGGGGTGCAAGTCCCCGGCTGTACCAGTAACCGTAATTCCTCTTGGCCCGGGATGGTCACGTCGCAGATCGGACGGCGCGCCCGGGTCGGTAAGGTTAAGTCGGATCGCCTCCCATCTTGCACGCGACCGTGGCGCATGCCGCCGGTACGCGTTGGGCTCTGGAGGGAAGGGGGACCCCGATGGGGGTACTCGAGCGCAACGTGCGCGATGACGTGGGGCAGCCGCTGGGCAATGCTCCAAGTTCAGACAATAGGAGACAAATGGATATGTTTGAAGACGAGCGCCAGCGCGCCTCGTGGCGTCGCCATGGAGCGATTGCCCGTGGCGTAGCCAAGCGCGGTCTGGTGGCGTTCCTGGCTTTTGCCATGGCTTTTGGCACCACGCCGGCGCAACTTTGGGCCGAGGGCGCCGAGGGCATTGCCGAGGCCGTGGCGCAGGCTGCGACGGCCGGCGACGGCGCGACGGCCGACGAGGGCACTGTTGCCGACACCGACGCGAACGGTGCTGCGGCGAGCGCTGCTGCCGATGGCGTCGGCGCAGATCAGGGCGCAACTGCGAGTGCCGCGAATGGTGCTGACACCGCCGCAGACAACGCGACTGAGTCCGAGAGCTCTCCCGCGGTGCCTGCTGCCTCGGAGCAGAAGAACGCCGTTGCCGCCGCTTCTGCCACGACGCTTTCGAGCGAGGCCAAGGTCTATATCCAGGACGCCAAGGATAAGGACAACTCGTATTCCACGAAGTCTGGTGCGCTCAGCGCGGGCGATACACTCTGGGCAAATATGTACGATGAGGTCGAGGACGACTGGTACGGCACTTCGACTGAGTCCGTTGCCAATCCCGGCACCTGGACTTACACCTGGCTCTCCGGCACGACCAGGGCCAGCAGCAATGTCGCCGACTACACCGAGGTCGTAGGCCACGAGCAGTCGCTCACCGTCACCGCCGCGATGGAAGGCAAATACTTCATCTGCAAGGTAACGGTTGATGGCAAGGATTACTTCGGCCCCTCGGTTTCGTACGGCTCGGGTATCAATGCCAACAACATCCCCGGTCCCGTGCTGGGTGCCGGGCAGATGGAGCTTAACAGCGTCAAGCTGAATAACGACACGCCGAGCATAGGCGATACCCTGACGGCGACTCCGTACATAAGCTATTATCAGCAAGCCCCCGCCGACGCCAAGGTCACCTACACGTGGTCCGCATCCGCCTCGCAGTACTCGGGCTTTACCAAGATCGAGGGCGAGACGGGCGCTACGCTCGTGGTGGGCGACGACCTTGAGGGCAAGTACATCAGGGTCGAGGCCAACGCTGGCGTCAACACGGTGAACAAGACCACTTCCAGCAATGTCAAGCAGGCCGGTGCGGTCGAGATTTCGGCCGTGTCCATCGTTAACCCCAAGGACAACACGAGCGTCTTTGCGGTGGGGGATACCGCTAAGGCCCGCGCCAAGGAGAAGGGCGGCGCGTACGGCGCGTTCGTCGACGCGAGCAAGCTCAACTATCAGTGGCAGAGCTCTGACACTAAGGGCGGCACGTATACCGATATCGCGGGCGCCACGGGTGAGACCCTCGAGCTTACCGACGCTTTGGGCGGCAAGTACCTCAAGTGCAAGGTGTCCTCGAAGATCGGCTCTTCGAGCTTGACCAACTCGACGGGCGCTCTCGTCGCTGCTGCTGGTTCAATTAATGTCACGAGCGTGACTATGAGCCCGACTTCGGGCAAAGTCGAGGTTGGTTCCACGATTACGGCGACCGCCAAGGCGGGCTCCACCGACGTTACCTCCGACTCGCATGTCACGTGGCAGTGGTACAAGGGCAAGTCGAATACCGCCAGCTCGTGCAACACGCCTATCGAGGGTGAGACCGGTAACACCCTGACGGTGACCGCCGCCCTTAAGGGCTGCTACGTCGTGGCCAAGGCCAACGGTGGCTACGGCGAGCAGAAGCCGTACTATGCGGCGGGTCCTGTCTCCGTCGCTGGCCAAGTTGAGCTTTACGACGTGCAGTTCGAGGGCTCTCCCGCCACCAACGGCGTGCACGTGGGCGATACGCTCAAGACCAAGGTGCGCAAAAAGGACGGCTCCAACTATCACTATATCGACCGCACCGATAATGTGACCTACCAGTGGCAGTATGCAAACAGCAGCTCGAGCTACGACTCCGCTTACACCGATATCCCCGGTGCTACCGAGGCGACCTATACCGTTGACGCCGCCTATGCTGGCAAGTACCTGCGCGTGAAGGTTACGAGCGAAAATACCGTTTCCAGCACGCAGAAGAAGAGCTCCTACGGCGGCACACAGTCTGTAGCTCCGCTTGGTCCGGTGACGCTCAAGGGCCAGTACAAGCTGGCGGGCATTGAGCTTGCCGATAAGAACGTTACACTCAGCGTGGGCTCAAAGATCACGCCGAGCGTGCAGGTTCCGGGTAGCTGGTCGGGCTCGACCAAGGACGTGCCCGAAGATGCCGAGCTCACCATGGCGTGGTATGCCAAGGGCGAGGGCGATGCCGAATGGACCGAGCTCTCCGACGGCATCGATACGACCGATGGCAGCCTGACCATTTCGGATGCGCTTGTTGGCAAGCGCATCAAAGTTACGGCAAGCGCTCTCGACAACACGGTTGAATGGGTTTCGTCGGACAGCGTTACCGCGGCGGGGGAGTACAACCTGCTGCGCGTGACCACTACGCCGCAGATCAATAGCGATTCGACCCATCTCGTCTCGGGAGATAGCGTTAAGGCGACGGCGCAGGCCAAGCGCGCCGACGGTTCAACCACCAACGGCATTGACGTGACCGCTCAGGCGACTGTTGCCTGGTATGCGGCGGACGACGCGAAGGCTCCCGCGGCCGACTGGACGTTGCTGTCCGATATGTCGGGCGCTGAGACGACGGTCTCGGCTTCTGCCGCGGACAAGTATCTGAAGGCTGTCGCCACGAGCGGTAGCTCGACGGTCGAGCTCGTCTCCGCCAACAAGGTTATCGCCGCGGGCTCGCTCGAGGCTGCAGTCCAAAAGCTCAACAATGCTAACAAGCAGATCGCTGTTGATTACAGCACCAAGGGCGGCAACGTCAACGATGTTCTGAAGGCGCAGCTTGCCAACCTGGGCTTTACCGACGTTGACGTTAAGGTCTCCGAGGGCGGCGTTACCTTTAATGCCGAGGATGCCAAGGCCACGGTCGGCATCTCCGACGCTCAGGATAAGACCAACGGCGATGTGACGTTCTTCTACATCGACCCCAACGACTACACCGGTTACAACATCGACGGTCTGCGTAGCGCCGATGTGGTGTTTGAGCTGTCGCGCGACGGCAAGACCGAGTATTACCAGCCCAACAAGTCGGTACAGGTTGCTTGGGACGAGGCTAAGCTGCAAGACCTTCTTGACAGTGCTGCCGAATCCCTGCAGATTGGCTACGCGGCGGGCGAGTCCGCCGATGGCGTGACCCAAAATGTCACGCTTCCGTACAAGGCGGGTTCCGCAAAGAAATTCTCTGTTGAATGGACAAGCTCCGACACCGAGCGCCTGTCTGTTTCTGGTTATAGCTGGGAAGATAAGACGGGTAAGGTTTCGCGCGCATCGAGCGATCGAGACGTGACGCTGACCGCCAAGGTTACGGTTACGAGCGGTGACATCAAGCTTGCCGGCTCGCATGACTTTGTCGTGACCGTCAAGGGCGATCCCGAGAAGGTCAACGCCGACAAGACGGCGCTCAAGGAGAAGGTCGATGCGGCCTTTACCTACGACAACATCAAGTACTCCGGCACTGACGCGGTCGCCAACAAGGATGGCCTGACCGCCGACCTGCAGATGCCGCGCACGAGCACGCTCAATATCGACGGCAAGTACTACAAGGTTGAGTACTCTGCGAGCACCGATGACATCACGTTCAACGGTTACAAGGGCACGGTCTATCAACCGTTGCCTGGTGCCAAGGCCGCAAGCACCAAAATCACCCTAACGGTGACCGACAAGTCGAACGCCGAGGTCACGGCCAGTAAGACCCTCGATTTTGCGATTGCCCCGCAGGACCAGGACGAGCTCGATGCTGAGCTTTCCCTTATGGAGCAGGCTAAGGCCGGCTACGCTGCCGCCATTCTGAATGGCCAGGACGCCAATGCCGTTTCGACCGACATGCACGCGTTCCAGAAGGCTTATCTTGATGCCGACGGCAACCTTGCCTGGAGCTACAACAAGGCAACGACCGATTCGACGTCCCTTGGTATTGTTCCGGTTGACCTGCCTGGCTATGACGCGATGTCCGGGCAGGATTGGCGTCTGTTTAAGTCGAGCAACAGCTCGATTGTCTCCGCAGAGAATCTCAAGGTCACGCAGCCGCAGTACAACACGAAGGTTGTCGTTTCCTCGCGCCTGACGAGCGAGAAGTACGCTCGCTATGCCGAGCGCTATCCCGACAATGCCACGTATGCCAAGCTTGCCAACCAAGACGTATCGGCAACACTGACGGTTTTGGGTACAACTGGCGTCGAAGATCCTAATGCCGGAAAGACAATTATCGTTAAAGCGGGCGTGACAGGGCTCACGGGTAACGCTGGCGACTCCGAGCGTTCGCCCGAGTCCATTGTGCCTTTGACTCAGGTTCCGGTTCAGTATGATGACCATAAGACTGCAGAAGATGTGCTCGAGCAAGTGCTCGAGAACGCCGGCTGTACCGATTTTGAGACCAATTCGCTTGGCCTGACTTCACTGAGGGCCAAAGATGGTCGCATTCTTGGTTCTGATTGGAATGCCCCCTATCGCTATTGGTCGTTCTATGTCAACGGCGCCATGGCGGATGTCGGCGCGACGCAATATGCCGTTCAGCCGGGAGACACTATCGAATACCGTTACTTTGACGGCTTTGCGGTGCTTACGCACACCGTGACGTTCGACGCGGGCGAGGGCTCCGCGGTCGCCGCGCAGAAGGTCGAGGACGGCAAGGCTGCCGCCAGGCCGGAAGACCCCGCGCGCGAGGGCTACACGTTCGCCGGCTGGTACTCCGATGCGGGGTGCACGCGGGCCTACGACTTCTCGACGCCCGTCTCCGGCGACGTTACCCTGTACGCCAAGTGGACCAAGGATGAGTCCGCCACGGTCTCGGTCGTGGGCGTCAAAAACCCGGAGGCCGCGACGCCGGTGCAGGATGCCTGGCTCAACAGCGTCGCCGTGACATATGCCGCCGACTCTGGCGCTACCGCTTGGGACCTCATCAGGCAGGCGCTCGATGCCGCCGGTCTGGCATACGATGCCCCCACCGAGTCCTGGGGCGTGTTCGTCAAGTCGATTACGTCTGCCGGCGGAGTGGAGCTGGGCACCACTGCAGATTACTCTCGCAGCTGGGGCTTCTACGTCAACGGCGAATCTGCCTCCGAGGGCGTTTCGAGCTACAAGGTTAAGCCGGGCGACTCCCTGTCCCTGGTCTATCTCTATAACTTTAAACAGCCGGCAACCGAGGTCGACGGCGTTGTCGTCGACCCGAGTGCTAAGGGTCCCGACTGGAGCAGCTCGTGGCCCGCGGCCGGAACGGGTGCTACCGATGCCCCGACTCCCACGGGTGCTGCCGAGGAAAAATGGGTCGCCAAGCTCAAGGAGTCGTCCGACTGGTCCACGTATGTCTCCGAACCGATTACCGCCGGCGACTACCTCTTTATCGCGGCGGGCAATTCGCTCTACCAGCGTGATGCCAAGACCGGTGATGTCGTTAAGAGCGCCAAGCTCGTGAGTGCCATCTCGTCTGTGTCCCGCATGGCATACGCAGGCGGTCTGGTGCTTGTCCCATTAGGTGACGGGCGCGTGCAGGCGCTGACGGCAGACGCCCTCACGACCGTTTGGGTGAGCGAGAAGCTGCCCGATGGCAAAGGCGGCGCGCAGCAGTGCCAGGGTAACCTTACGGTATCTGCCGGCAAGGTCTATTTCCAGACGAGCGCCGGCTGGTTCGGACCGGGCGGCTACTCCGTCTGCCTTGACCTGGCGGCTGGCAGGACTATCTGGAAGCAGCAGGCTGTCGGTACCAAGGCCAACTACTACTGGACTGGCATGGGAGTGTCGGGAGACTACGGCTTTGTCGGCAACATGGACGGTACGGTCGAGACCGTCGATCTCGCCACGGGCAAGTCGGTCTCGAGCCTGAGCCTTGGCGCCTCCGTGAGGTCCGGGGTCACGGTCGCGCCCGGCGGCAAGGTTATCTACGTCGTCAGCTATGACGGCTACCTGCACAAGCTCGGTGTCGGTACCGCTGGCGTCCTGACGGAGCTCGGTAGGGTTGCGATTTCCAATAGCGGCAAAGACGGCAAGGGCGCCGAGTCGTTCGGCCCCACCTCGACGCCGGTTCTCGCCGGTAACAGGATCTACGTCGGCGGCGTGAGCGCTGATCGAGCGGGTAAGTACGGCAGCTATTACGGTCAGCTGACGGTCATCGATACCGACGACATGTCCGTTATCGCGTCTGTCTCCAAGACGACGACCGGCTACATTTCGGGCGAGGTCAAGTCCACCCCGGTCGTCTCCCAGCAGGGCGACGCCACCTGCGTGTACTTCACGGGC
>CALJNY010000301.1 GCA_937981515.1 uncultured Collinsella sp.
CGGCGTGTTACCTACAATACTAACTCACTGTTTTATCACCAACATAAAAAATATTGCCCAGAAGTACATCCCCGAGGTCGTTTCGTTCGTCTTTGTCCCGACCGTTACCCTGATTCTTGCTAACGTCGCCCTGTTCACCGTGTTCGGCCCGCTCGGCAACCTGATCGGCGACGTCCTCGCCGGCGTAATCGATATCCTGTACAACAGGATGGGCGTCTTTGGCGCCTTTGTCTTCGCCGCGTTCCTGCAGCCGCTCGTCGTTACCGGTACGCATCAGTTCATCCAGGGTATCGAGGCAAACCTCGTTGCCACGACTGGCTTCAACTACATCCAGGCAATCTGGTCGGTTTCCATCATCGCCCAGGGCGGCGGCGCCATCGGCATGTATCTCATTCACAAGAAGCACTCCAAAGAGCGCAACATCTGCATGTCGTCCTTTATCCCGACGCTGGTCGGTATCTCCGAGCCCGCAATCTTTGCTGCAAACATGCGCTACTCGATCATCCCGTTCGTTTGCGCTTGCATCGGTGCAGGCTGCGGCGGTGCCTTCGTGAAGCTCTTTGAGGTGCGCGCCATCGGTCAGGGTCTGACCGGCGTGCTTGGCCTGCTCATCGTCACGCCCGAGACGCTCGTGTGGTATGTGGCCGGCAATCTCATCGCCTTTATCGTGCCGATCGTCTTGATCTTTGCCTACAACAAGGCAAAGGGCGTGCCGACCACTGATGAAGAGGGCGCTGGTGCTGGCTTTGATGTCAGCTTCTAGTTGAGCCGTTCAGCGTAATCTGAGGATAAGTCCATTTGGGGAAGGGCGTTCGACTCGTGTGAGTCGAGCGTCCTTCCCCATAGACGAGAAAGTCAACGGCGATGTTTAATCAAAAAAATAAGGTGACACGCGCGGACTATGAGCAGTGGCGTGCCGGACAGGATGAGACGGCGGGTCGCATCGCGTCCGACCCCGATAGGCTCCTGTTCCATGTGGAGCCTGAGCTTGGCTGGCTCAACGACCCCAACGGTTTGGTGCAGATCGGTGATACGTATCACATCTATCACCAATACGATCCATTCGATGCTGCGCATGGCGGTCCAGTGCTTTGGAATCATCTGACAACAAAGGATTTTGTGACGTACGAGAATCGCGGCCCTGTGCTGTTCCCCGATTCCGATTTGGATTCGAGCGGAGCGTATTCTGGTTCTGCCTTTGTACACGACGGCAAGATTCACTACTTCTATACCGGCAACGTCAAGCATTTTGACCGCGATGATTACGACTACGTGTTGACGGGCCGTGAGCAAAACCAGATTCATGTGGTTGCCGAGAACCCCGACGAATTGGGCGAGAAGCGCATAGCTGTTGGGCCGGTCGATTACCCCGACGATATCGGTACGCACGTGCGTGATCCCAAAATCCTTGAACACGATGGTATCTACTACATGGTTCTGGGCGCTCGTACGAAAGACGACCGCGGCTGCGTGCTTGTCTATACCTCGAGCAATCTAGAGGACTGGAGCTATGCGACGCGCATTGAGTTGGGCGAGAAGTTTGGCTTTATGTGGGATTGCCCCGATCTGTTTGAGCTCGATGGTGAGCTTATTCTCGTTTGCTGTCCGCAGGGTGTGTCCGCCGATGGATGGCGTTACCGCAATCCGCACCAGTGCGTGTGGTTTCCCATCGAGGCCGATTGGGAGGCGCCGAGTTTTAAGATCGCCGGGCAGGGCATGCCCCCGATGGTCGATGCCGGCTTTGATTTCTACGCACCGCAGTCTTTTGAGGATGCTGCGGGTCGGCGTTTGATGATCGGGTGGTCGGGTTGCCCCGATGCGACGGCAAAAAGCCCGACGGTGGCACGCGGGTGGCAGTGCGCGTTGACGGTGCCGAGAAAACTGAGCATGCGCGATGGTAAGCTCTGTCAGCAGCCGGTGCACGAGATTGAGAGGATGCGCGGCGACTGCGTTTGCGCGACAGGCGGTGAAACCGTTGAGGAGCCGGGCCGCCTGTTTGATCTTGTGGTTTCCTGTGAGGGCGCCCAGGTGATCGAGCTCGAACTCCGCAAGGGTGTCTTTGTGCGCTATGCAGACGGGATGCTTACCCTCGACATGGGTGACGAAGGCTATGGGCGCGACCAGAGGTCGATCGAGCTCAGCGAGCTTCGCGACCTGCGCGTGCTTTCGGACACTACGATGGTCGAGATTTTTGCCAACGGCGGCGAGGCGGCACTTACGAGCCGTACCTATTCGCCGGCGGTTCCGGCGATGGAGCTGCAAGCCGAGGGTGCGGCATCGATGAATTTCTACCGCCTCGTGCATTAACCGTGCGTGGAGCACGATTGGATTTGCTGGACGGAATGTGTCGCAGTTGTCGCGGCCAACTACCGCTTACCGCATATAGCGACCGTTTGCGGAATAAGTAACCCTCCTTAATAAACCGTGTGGAATCCTAGATAAGCACGGAGTTTTCCAGGGAGACGCTGTCCTTTGTTGTGTGCAAGGGGCGGCGTCTCTTTGGCGCTTGGACGCCGTTGTGCAACAGTGCGGCGGCGCGTGCCATGTATTGAAAAGCCAATGTCGAGATGGGTCGTGATAATAATGGGCAAGTACGTAATCGTGGCTGAGTCTGGGTCGGATGTGACGCCGGAGCTCTGCGAGCGCTACGGCATCGTGCGCGTGCCCATGCATGTCACGATTGGTGACGAGACCGTCGAGGACGGCTCGATCGATCCGCTCGAGATTTATTCGCGCTGCAACGAGTTTGGCGTGATGCCCAAGACCAGCGGCTGCGCGCCTGCGGATTTTGCTCACGTGTACGACCGCATTCACGCTGAGCAGCCCGATGCGACTATTCTGCATCTCGCGTATTCCGAGGCCACGACCTGCTCGCATCAATCATCGAAGATCGCCGCCAAGGGTCGCGACTACGTGTTCTCTATGGACACGCGCTTT
>CALJNY010000302.1 GCA_937981515.1 uncultured Collinsella sp.
CGCGAGCGGGGCGGGCGGCGCCGCCGTCGTGTCGTTGCTAACCAGTGGCGCGACCGACCTGCCAGAGGTTGGCGGCGCGCAGCCGGGACCGTCTCACGAGGGCGGCGAGGAATAGCGTGGCCAAGCTGTTCGTCATCTGCGGGCACGGCGCCGGCGACCCCGGCTGCTGCGCCGGCGGGTACACCGAGGCCGAGCGCGTGCGTGCGCTCGGCAGGCGCATCAAGGAGCTTGGCGGCGATCAGGTGGTGCTTTGCGACACTTCGCGCAACTGGTATGCGGACGGAGGGCTGAACAGCCTCAAGGCTGACGGTCCCGTCGTTGAGCTGCATATGGATGCCAGCGGCCTCAAGACACCTCACGGTGCCCATGTGATCATCAGCTCGAAGTTCAGCCCGGACTCCTACGACAAGACGCTGGCGGACAAGCTGTCAGCATTTATGCCGGGACGGGCGCAGAAGCTCGTCAAGCATTCCGACCTCGCCAACGTCAACAGGGCTGCCGCGCGCGGCATCAACTACCGCCTCGCCGAGAACGGCTTCATCGACAACGGCGGTGATTTACAGAAGTTCAATGAATACCTCGACGACCTGGCCCGAATCTACCTCGAGAGTTTCGGAATCAAGGTATCGAATTCCGCACCCGTTCAGCAGGCTCCCGCGAAGCAGCCGACCCAGCAGGCGACTGAGGTCGAGAGCTTCGGCGGCCGCTACCGCTGCACCGTCTTCAAGCTCAACGTGCGCTCGGCGCCGTCCCTCTTCGGGTCCGTGGTGGCCTCCTACAGCAGGGGGCAGACTGTCGTGCTCGACGACTGGTATAAGTCCGCGGACGGCTTTATCTGGGGACGCTACACCGGCGGCAGCGGGAAGATCCGCTATGTCGCCGTCGGACGCGCCACCGGAAAGCCCGAGGCAGATGACTACCTCATCAAGGAGTGACATGAAACCGAGAGACAAGATGCTCAGCCTCGCCTATGCGATCGCGTGCCTCATCGCAATGTCGGGGCTCATCATCATCGTCTGCTCAGCCTTGGCGCCCAAGAATGCCCAGGCGGCATCTTCCGTTATCGTCACGGACCAGTCGGAAGGCCCCCTGTACGATCTTCCTAGCGGAGTCAATTCGTACATCGCGACCGAGCGCTCGACGAATCGAGCCTACATCGTGGTCGAGAGCGACCGCGGCATCGCGATCACGCCGTACCTCGACGAGGACGGCGATCAGGTGATCATCGACAGGCCATAAGCATTAGCCCCTCCCCGGCAAGTATGCCGGGGAGGGGCTTTATGCATGATGCGATAACCGTAAATATCCGTTCTCCAATGCAACTTGAGCGTAAATTGTACGAGCAGAATAAGCGTGACCTGCATCTTTGCTTGTAGAGCGCTTGCCAAAAGCACGCGTTCAAGACTCTTAATCCCAAGGTCCAGGGTTCGACCCCCTGACGGCCCACCAAAGAATGTTAAGACGGTCAACTTCGGTTGGCCGTCTTTTTTGTTGACCTCGCATGGGGTCGAACCCGTAAGGGCACAGATGCTTTACAAGTCGAGCCTGCCCTGGGGGTCGGTGAATCCGTCTGTGCCCTCTTTGAGCTTTTTCTCGTCTGCTTTCACGCGACGTTCGAGCTTCTTTGTATCCTCGGCAGGCGGTAGATTCTCGGGGACAATTCCACGGTCGATGAGGCT
>CALJNY010000303.1 GCA_937981515.1 uncultured Collinsella sp.
GGCCGAGATCGCAAACACCACGGGCACAAACACGCCGGCGACCTTGTCGGCCAGGCGGGCGATAGGCGCCTTGGTGGCATTGGCGTCCTCGACGAGCCGGATGATCTTGGCAAGCGACGTGTCGGCGCCCACGCGTGTGGCACGGAAGGTAAACGATCCGGTGCGGTTAACCGTGGCGGCGTTGACGGCGTCGCCTGCGGTCTTTTCCATGGGGATGGACTCGCCAGTGAGCGCGCTCTCGTCCACGGCCGAGCTGCCCTCGAGCACCACGCCATCGACGGGGATGGACTCGCCGGGGCGCACGCGCAGGACCTGGCCGGGAAGGATGGCGTCGACGTCGACGGTGGTTTCGGTGCCGCCATCGGCAACGACGGTCGCGGTCTTGGGCGCCAGGTCGATCAGCGCCTCGATGGCGCCGCCGGTTTTGGACTTGCTGCGCGTCTCGAGATATTTGCCCACGGTGACGAGCGACAGAATCGTGCCGGCGCTCTCAAAATACAGGTTGTCCATGCTCGTCATCATGGCCTCGTGCACCTGACCTGCGGCTAGCTGATCGGCCATGATAAACATGGCGTAGAGCGACCAGGCGATCGACGCGGTGGCGCCGACGGCGATGAGGGCGTCCATGGTGGGCGCGCCGTGCACGAGTGATTTGAAGCCGTTGATAAAGTACGCGTCGTTGATATAGACGATGGGGATGAGCAAGACGAGCTCGGTGAGGGCGAGCGTCATGCTGTGGGTGTGGTCGGTGAAGACGCTGGGCAGCGGCCAGCCGAGCATGTGTCCCATGCCTATGTAGAACAGCGGAATGAGAAAGATGATTGAGATGATGAGACGGGTGCGCATGGCGGAGGCAGTGGCCTCCAACTTTTTGGTCGGCGACTCCATATGGGCGGCGCCGGACCTGGCTTGCGCGCTGCCGCTTGAGCTGGCGGCATCGGTGCCCGTGTTGACGGGCGAGGCCGAATAGCCCGCGCGGTCGACGGCGGTGCAGATATCGTCGGGGGAGACCTGTGCGGGGTCATAGTCGACCATCATGGAACCGGCGAGCAGATTGACCGCGACACTCTCGACGCCGTCGAGCTTGCTCACGGCACGGTCCACATGCGCCTGGCAGGCGGCGCACGTCATGCCGCCCACGTCAAACTTATCTTGAGCCATGGCTTCTCCTTTCTGTGGCGTAGTGTTGGAAATGTTAACCTGCCGATACTATACACCCATACCCCCTGGGGGTGTCCAGTACAGAAAGAAATGTATGACATTCCGATACAGATGAGGGTGGCTGCTCAATCGTTGGCAGCCCCTGTCAAACATCTCAACCTGTAACATCTAGCAGGGAAAATGACCTCTAACTGTTATAGATTGAGATGTTGTTTTGTGGGGTTTGGGTTTGTCTCAATCTGTAACAGTTAGACCGGTTTTTGCTGAGCAACTGTTACAGATTGAGACAATCAGCCGGGCCCACCTCGTCATCTGTGGTTTACGTGGGGGCATGCGAAGCACGGGTATACTAACCCGCGGCGAATCTGCTCCATCGCTTAGAGCTGCTGCGTCTGGACGGCGCGTGATAGGGCTGCCAAAGCGATCGCCAGCGTGCTGAGCAACGTCCTCTCTGTGCGCACCTGTTTTTGTATGTATTAGCGCACTACCAAGCACGCCCGCGCGGCCGCATGCCGTGCCCATTGCGCGTGCAGATAAGGAACAACAACATATGCGTAATTCTGTATCCGACGTCACCGACGCCGAGATCCTGGACGAGGCCCGCGAGGCCATGATGCCGCCGATGAGGCCAATGCTGCCCAGGCCGTCGAGTCCGCTACCGAGAGCCTGCCTGGCTTTGACGAGCTGGGCCTCTCCGACGAGATGCTCCGTGCTATCGAGAACCTGGGCTACACGGCGCCCACGCCCGTTCAGGCCGGCTCCATCCCCGTGGTGCTCGAGGGCCGTGACCTGCTTGCCGCCGCCCAGACCGGTACCGGCAAGACAGCCGCCTTTTTGCTCCCGACCATGAACAATTTGGAGCACATCG
>CALJNY010000304.1 GCA_937981515.1 uncultured Collinsella sp.
CCGCCTGAGCCTCAGCAGACAGGCATCACGCTCGGGTCGCGGCAGGGCCTTGAGCAGCGCAGGATCTATGCTCGGCAGGACTTCGTGCGCGACGGCAAGGGCGTCCTCATCGGGGATCCGCCGGCGTGGAAGAACCTCCACTGACCAGATGTGCCCGGCAACTCCCTCGAGATGCTCACAATAGCAACGAGAGCCTCCGACAATATCGAGCATGGGGGCCGCATCACAGATGTCAAAGGGATCGTAGCCCAGCTGGTATGCCTTATAGCTTGACCAACGGTACGCCTCGAGCGAGTCGAGCGCGCCTTTCACGGGATTGAGATGAATATAGTCGAGCAGCTGCACCGCCTGCGTGTCCGACTCAACCGCGACCCGCGAATAGCGATTATCAAACAGATGCCCCGTTCTTCCCGTTTTCCCATTGAAATACTTAGCATATGCCGTCAATGCGCACTGCATTGCCTTTGAAAGGTTGTCATATGGGTCATCAACCATCAAATGGAAGTGGTTATCCATAAGGCACCAAGCCAACACCGCCACTTCATGGCGTGCAAACCTGTCCGCGATGCCCGATAAGAAACGATAGCGGTCGGAGTCATCTTCAAAAATAATCTGCTTGGAGTTGCCACGGTCAAAAACGTGGTAGTAGCCGGTGAGCGAAACGGCGCGGGCGCATCGAGGCATATTCTCTCCTTTCAAAACTGAACAGGCAACACCTAAAAGGAGAGAAGGAACGCGAAATGCTGAGCCTGTAACCTATTTATATCCAATGAGCGGCAAAAACAGGTCCAGAACGACAAAATAGCAAAACGATGTCTGTCCCAAATGAGTGAAGGCACTCATGTAAGTCTGTCCCCAATGAGCGGGGCGATGCAGCATTAGTTGAAACGGTTCATTTAGTTGAAGCGTTTTAGTGTGCCTTTTACGGGAATCTTACCGTTCGCCGAATAATTTCTTGCTATCATGCAAGGCGTAGGGTAAATCTCCGATCGCAAGGAGACACAAATGGTGAAAAAGTCACCGGAAAACACTACTCCCGCCATCGTGGACAACGTGGAGGCGCTTGAGGCCAAACTCAAATCTATGCGTGAGGCCCAGGCTAAATTCGCTGAGTACACTCAGGAGCAGGTAGACAAGATCTTCTACGAGGCTGCTATGGCCGCCAACAAGGCTCGTATTCCTTTGGCCAAGCTCGCCATCGAGGAGACCGGCCGTGGCGTTCTCGAGGACAAGGTCATCAAGAACCACTACGCCGCTGAGTACATCTACAACGCTTACAAGAACACCAAGACCTGCGGCGTCATCGAGCGCGACGACGCTTACGGCATCACCAAGGTCGCCGAGCCGATCGGTATCGTTGGCGCTGTCATCCCGACCACCAACCCGACCTCCACGGCCATCTTCAAGACGCTCATCTGCCTGAAGACCCGTAACGCCATCATCATCTCCCCGCACACGGCAGCCGCCAAGTGCACCATCGCCGCCGCCAAGCTCGTTCTCGACGCAGCTGTCAAGGCCGGTGCTCCTGAGGGCATCATCGGCTGGGTCGACAAGCCGTCCATCGAGCTGACCAACATGGTCATGCGCGACGTCGACATCATTCTCGCAACCGGTGGCCCGGGCATGGTTAAGGCTGCTTACTCCTCCGGTAAGCCCGCACTCGGCGTCGGCGCCGGCAACACCCCGGTCATCATCGACGATACCGCGGACATCAAGCTCGCCGTCAACTCCATCATCCACTCCAAGACGTTCGACAACGGCATGATCTGCGCTTCCGAGCAGTCCGTCACCGTCATCGACACCATCTATGACCAGGTCAAGGCCGAGTTCCAGAAGCGCGGCTGCTACTTCGTCAAGCAGGGTGCCGAGATGGAGGCCCTGCGTGCCGCCATGTTCAAGAACGGCGCTCTCGATCACCGCATCCCCGGCATGGCTGCCGCCAAGATCGCCGAGCTCGCCGGCATCGAGGTTCCCGCCAAGACCAAGATCCTGATCGCCGAGGTCACCTCCACCGATCCCGAGAAGGAAGAGTTCTCCCACGAGAAGCTCTCCCCGGTCCTCGCTATGTATCACGCCAAGGACTTCCAGGAGGCCGTTGACAAGGCAGAGCACCTCGTCCTCGCAGGTGGCCCGGGCCACACCGCCTCTCTCTACGTGCACCCGGCACAGAGCGAGAAGATCGCTAAGTTCCAGCACGTCATGAAGGCCTGCCGCATCGTCATCAACACCCCGTCCTCGCACGGCGGCATCGGTGACCTCTACAACTTCGGCATGAAGCCGTCTCTAACCCTGGGCTGCGGCTCCTGGGGTGGCAACTCCGTCTCCGAGAACGTTGGGGTGAAGCACTT
>CALJNY010000305.1 GCA_937981515.1 uncultured Collinsella sp.
GCAACGGCGCGGACACAAATGGCAGGCGGGCGAAAAAAGTTCGGTCAACGACGTCGGCATAAAAACATGCTCCAAAACAACGATTCAGCAGCTCAAACGTAAAGGCCCGGATCGCACAGACGGCTCCAAGCCCAAGGCGCCGTAATCGTCCGACACGATTTTTGTAATGTCAAGACTGGAATCGACAAAGTGCCGCTTTATGATGTAGATATTCCGCCCCCCGCGGAGCAACTGGGTGAACCGTCGCGTTTATTTAGGGAGCCCACACAGTCGTACTTAGTACAGGTATCCTTCGTTGTTAAGGACGCTGGAACAGTCGATGAGGGCACCCACCTGTTTTAGGTGGGTTCATTTTCGTAACGTGGGGGGTGGTTTTCTTTTGCCGATTTTGTCAGAAATTGCCATCGCGGATCCCGTATGACACCCAACGGCACTCGGCAGAACCCCCGCCAACATCCCAATATCTGGTAAGCGCGTGATAATCGCCCCGTGCAATTCCTCACACCCTCCTTGGTCGAGTATCATGGGTCAGCTATGCCCTTTTGCGCGTAGCGCCCTTTGACCTTTTCCTTCGACGCTTGGCGGTTTTTTGATTCATGGCTTCCTCCACGAGCTTCATACCGTACTTATGCGTGGCGGCCGCTGCCTTTATCACGACCTTTCTCACGGTACCCCTGGTCAAACGTCTAGCGATTAAGCTCGACGCCGTCGACTATCCCTCAAAGCGCCGCATTAACACCAAGCCCATCCCGCGCATGGGCGGCACGGCGGTCTTTTTGGGCCTCGTCGTCGCCTGCATTGTGCAGATCCTAGGCACCTGGTACCTGGGCTGGCCGCCCGTTTTGGTGCCTCATCCCCTCTTGCACATCAGCTACCCCATACTGGCGCTTTCTTTTACCGTCATCTTTGCGACCGGCGCAATCGACGACGTCTACCAGCTCAAGCCCAAGCAAAAGCTGGCCGGTCAGGTCCTCGCCGCGCTCATCGCCTGCGTGGGCGGCCTGCGCATCGGCGTCATCGTCAACCCGTTTGCCCCTGGCGATATCATGCTTGGCTGGCTCGCATACCCCATCACCGTGATCTACCTGGTGGCGTTCACCAACATCATCAACCTCATCGACGGCCTCGACGGCCTGGCCACGGGCATTTGCGGCATCGCATCGTTCACCATGTTCACGATGGCCATGCTTTCGGGCCGTATCGACGCCGCTGCGCTCTCCATCGCGCTCTTTGGCTCGTGCGCAGCTTTTCTGCATTACAACTTCAACCCCGCGAGCATCTTCTTGGGCGACTCGGGGTCGCTGCTGTTGGGCTTCGCCTTGGGCTCCATCTCGCTGCTCAACGTGAGCCGCACCGCCGCGCTCACCTCGCTCATCATCCCGCTCATCGTGGCAGGCGTGCCCATCATCGACACGTTCAGCGCCATCGTGCGTCGCAAGCGCGCCCACATTAGCATCGGACAGGCCGACAAGGGCCACATCCACCACCGCCTGATCCAAGAGGGCTACAACCAAAAGCAGGCTGTGTTGCTCATCTACGCCTGGTGCATCATGCTTTCAGCCGGCGCCGCCGCGATCAATCAGGTCGAGGTGCCCATGCGCGTGCTCATCTTTGTCGTGCTCGCCATTGGCTCGGCGGCCTTCGCCAAGCACCTGCACCTGTTTGAGCCCGTCTTGCGCCACCATTACAACAAGCGCACACACGAGGACGAGCTGGTAACCCCCAACGACCCCGCCTTTAAACAGGAGGAGCAGGCAGCCGAGGAACGTAAGGAAGAGCGCCACCACAGGCGCTAGGATAAGCTGCCGAGGATGCGCCAAGGCA
>CALJNY010000306.1 GCA_937981515.1 uncultured Collinsella sp.
ATAAGCAGCGGCACACACAGCGGCAGCATGAGTTTGAGTTTCTTGACGGGATTCTTAGTGTCGTATTCGACGCCGCGCGCCGTTTGCGCCTCCATGATGGCGTTCATTTCCTGGCCAAATACCGGCACAAAACGCAGCGCCGTGGTAAAGGTGAAGGCATAGCGATATGGCACGTGCAGCACCTCGACGCAAGCGTTGGCGAGGTCGTTGAGCTTGGTCACCATAAGCATGAGGATGAGTGGCAGCGCCACGCCCAACAGGCGTAGGCAGGCCTTCGATCCGGTAATGAGGCCCGTGTCGGTGATAAAGCCCCACACCATGTTGCCGTCGCGCATAAAGGCCAGCTGAAGCACCAGCATGATAAGCGCGAGCGGAATCAGCAGCTTGAGTAGCGAGAGCAGACGGTCGACGACGCCGGCGTAGGCGCCCAGTGCAAGGGTGAGCGCCAAAAAGCCCAACAGCGCCACGTAGGTGTCGGACAGGAAAATGCCGATGATGATGGCGGCGGCAAGGCCCAGTTTGACGACCGGGTTCAAGCGGTGCAGCAGTGTATCGCCCGGCATATAGTCGATGACGTTAACCACGGTGGACCATCTCCTCGGTAATGCGAACGATATCGGTGACCTCGCTCACCTGTGCAAAGGCGGGAGAGACGGAGGATGCCAGGCGACGAGAAAGCTCTATGACCTGGGGCGGCTCAACGTAGGCTCGCCGCATGAGCTCGATGTTCGAGAACAGCTCGTGCGTGCGGCCGCGCTCGAGGATGCGGCCGTCGGCCATTACTACGATGCGCTCGGCGAAGTCGGAGACGACTTCCATGTCGTGGCAGACCATGATTACAGCGCAGCCGCGCTCGGCCATGGTGCGCACGGTTTCCATGACGGTCATGCACTCGCGGTAGTCAAGGCCGCTCGTGGGCTCGTCGAGCACCACGATTTTGGGCTCTACGACCACGACGGAGGCGAGTGCCACCATCTGGCGCTGACCGCGCGAGAGCGAGAAGGGCGCCTCGTCGGCCGGCAAGCCAAAGCGGTCGATGACGAGCTGGGCGCGACGCAGCGCCTCGGCGCGGTCGATGCCGGCAAGCTCCAGGCCAAAGGCGACCTCGTCGAGCACGGTGTCCTTGCAGATCTGGCGGTCGGGGTTTTGGAAGAGGGTTGCGACCTCGCGGGCGATGCGGCTCGTGGGAACGGATGCGGTATCCAGTCCCGTGACGCGCACACTGCCCGAGGCGGGCTTAAGCAGGCCTGTGAGCAGCTTGGTGAGCGTGGTCTTGCCGGCGCCGTTTTGGCCGACGATGCCCACAAGCTCGCCGGGATAGAGGGTCAGGTTGAGGTCGTGGACGGCGGCGCCGCCATTGGGATAGGCAAACTCAACGTGATCGAAGGTGAGCACGGGCTCGGCGTCCTTGGCGTGCGGGCGCAACGACGGTGCGTGCGGTGAGCCGGCGGGTGCCTGAGTGTCGCTGCTTGCGTGTGCGGGGTCGACGATGCCCGTAATCAGGCGCTCGGCCTCATCAACATCCAAACAGGGAGTGCCGCTGGCCAGGCCATCGGCCTCGAGGCTGTTGAAAATGCGCGTGACGCGCGGGCAATCGACGCCGATGGCGCGGAGCTCATCGGCGTGCGCGAAGACCTCGTGCGGCTCGCCCTGTAGCGCGATTTCGCCATGATTGAGCACGAGCACGCGGTTGCAATACTCCGAAAGCAGGGCGACTTTTTGCTCAACGACGACGATGGTGATGCCGAGTGCGCGGTTGGCCTCGCGTAGGGTCTCGAAGACCAGCGTGGAGCTGGCGGGGTCGAGCGCCGCGGTGGGTTCGTCGAGCACGAGCACACGCGGACGCATAGCGAGGATGGCGGCGATGGCAACCTTTTGCTTCTGTCCGCCCGAGAGGGTGGCGATCTCGCGGTCGCGCAGGTCGCTGATGCCGACGGTCTTAAGCGTCTCGCTCACACGTTGCTCGATCTGGTCGTGGGGAACGCCAAAGTTCTCCAGGCCAAAAAGCATCTCGTCCTCGACGACCGAGGCGACCATTTGCGTGTCGATGTCTTGCAACACGCTGCCGACGATTTGCGACACATCGGTGAGCGAAACTTCACAGGTGTCGTTGCCGTCGACAGTGACGGAGCCAAAGAACGTGCCAGTGTAATGGTGGGGTACGGCTCCCGACAGGCAGGCGGCAAGTGTGGACTTGCCAGCGCCCGAAGGCCCGATAATGCCGATAAAATCTCCCCTGTTCACGCCGAGCGAGATATGCTTAAGCGCCTGCTCGGTCTGCGTGCCATAGGAGAACGAGACATCGTCGACGTTGATGATCGTTTCCATGGATACCTTTCATAGTCATCGGAGTTTCTTGAATGACGAACCGTATAAGAACGTCCATGAGCTCGTTGTTTGGGACAGTCTTTGGTGGTGAAGTACGGAGACGGCTTTACGAGGTGCCCCAGGTTGGCGCGAAAGAGGAACGAAGCGTACTTGGGTACGCGAGCGACGAATGAACGCCAAGATGGGGTGGCTCGTAAAGCCGAGCAGGTTAGTTGAGCTTAAGGGCCTTCTGGATGGGCATGTAGAGAGCGCCGACCAGGATGGCGTTAAAGACGGCGGTCATGGCGACGACGGGCAGCATAGCAGCGGCGAGCTCGCCCACCACGCCGAGCATGGCCATCTTGATGACCATGAAGATGACGCCCGAGACAAAGGTGGTCACGAAGGTTGCGACGATGGCGACGGCAGGCTTAACCTGACCGTCCTTGGCAGCAGCGTTGACAATGACGGCCATGAGCATGGCGGCGATGCCCTCGGCGGCAAAATCGACAAAGGGCGAGGTGGTGGTGATCTGGATCACTGCGGCCGAGATCAGGCCGATAACGAGCGCCTGACCGATGTTGGGGCGCACGACCAGGATAGTGAGGCAGAAGGCCGAGATAATGAACTCGGGGCTGATCATGCCGCCCGAGATGCCGGAGATGGCCTTGCCGACGGTGAAGTTGAGGATGAAGCCGGCGGCAAGCAGGATGGCGAGCAAGACGAGAGCGCGGACGTCGAGTTTGCCGCGGTCGGCGGTCTGGACGGTGCGGGGCTGTGCGGTGGTGGTGTTCTGAGACATGGTGAAAATCCTTTCGGAGGGGAAGTGCAAGAGAAGAAAGCGGAGGCGCGTGATGCGAATGCGATTGGGCTCGAGATAGAAAAAGGCCCCCGGTCGAAACCGGAGGCCTTCCAATCACCTAGAGCGCAAAAACAGGCGTGAGGGACTCACTGTCGACCGATCGCATTCGCATCACGCCACCACCAGTTGTTGAGAGACGTCATCGTGTTCTTCATGTTGGTGGCTCCTTTCGTGATACCGTGGCGCGGTCGCACCTAGTTGCTGTTGCGCTGCACTATAGCACAGCGAAGTGTGTGCAGGGAATCTTTTTTGAAAAGATTTCGGCGATGTTTCCCGCCGGTCGGATGACAGGCGAGGAGGGCAAGACCGCTCGCACTGTCTTGCCCTCCCTTAGAGCGTGAGGGCCTTAGGCCTTCTTGCGACGATAGAGCACGAAGCCGCAGACACCGATGATGACGACGGCGCCAACGGCCATGGCGGCCATGTTGTTGCCCTCGGAGTTCTCCTCGGTGGCCTCTTTCTTCTCGACCTCGGGCTCGGCTACGTCCTCATCGGAGAGTGCCTCGTCGGCGTAGGTGATGGACTCGACCAGGCAGTCGTTGTCGGCATCGTAGTCACTCGGGACGAACTCCTCGGAGAAGTCGCCCTCCTTGAGGTAGTCACGCATCTCCTCGAGCATGGCCTTGCATTTGAGGTAGGTGTTTTTGGTGGCAGCCTTGCCGGCCTTGTTGGCCAGGGCGGTGCGGGCCTCGGTGCCCTCGGCGGCCTGCATGGCCTCGTCGACGGTCAGGTTCTGCTCGATGAGCTCCTTCTGCAGGGCGTCGAGGTAGGCGCGGACGCCGGTGGCGCAGTGGTCGCGGTTCTCATAGGCGAGCGTGTTGATGTCCATGAGGACGTAGTTGATGGAGTTCTTGGGCTCCTCGTTGTTCACGACGTCTTCCTCTTCGCAGTGGTCGAAGGAGACATCCTGATCGCTAAAGTAGGGGCTGACCTCGGTGAGCAGTGCGGAGTAGAGGGGGATAGCGACGGAGAACTCGGCG
>CALJNY010000307.1 GCA_937981515.1 uncultured Collinsella sp.
CACGGTCATCATCGGTAATTTCTCGGGCGACCAGGGAACCCTCGCCATGGCGGCGGTCGGCTCCAATGTTCCGCTTACCAGTCTTATGCTCAACCTGTTTATTGGCATGTCGCTTGGCTCCAACGTGGTCATCGCCAACGCTATCGGCCGCAACGATCAGAACATGGTCAAACGCGCCGTCCATACCTCGATTTTAATGGCGCTCGTGGGCTTTGTCGTCATCGCGCTGGGCGAGATCTTTGCCGAGCCCATGCTCGCCGCGCTCAACGTTCCCGCCGAAACCATGCCGCTCGCTTCGCTCTACCTGCGCGTCTTTTTGCTCAGCATGCCCTCGATCTTGCTCTACAACTTTGAGGCCGCGATCTTCCGCTCCGTCGGCATCACCCGCATGCCGCTGCAGGCGCTTGCTGTGTCCACCGTCCTCAACATTGGCCTGGACCTCATCTTTGTCCCCGTACTCCACTGGGGCGTCGCAGGCGTCGCCATCGCCACCGCCATCGCCTACACCGTCAGCGCCGCTACACTCTTTATCCGCCTGCTCAAGACCGACTCCGTCGTCCGCGTCACCCCACGCGACCTGGCTATCGACCCCGTCGCCCTCAAGCGCATCGTCAAGATCGGCCTGCCCGCCGGCATCCAAAGCGCCGTCTTTGCTGTCGCCAACATCATCATCCAGTCCGCCATCAACAGCCTGGGCACCGAGGTCATGGCGGCATCGAGCGCCGCCATGAGCCTGGAGTACGTGTGCTACAACCTGCTCAACAGCTTTAGCCAGGCTTGCACCACCTTTGTGGGACAAAACCACGGTGCCCGCCAGATCGACCGCTGCACCAAGACCCTTAAGGTCTGCCTGGTCGAAGGCGGTATCGTTGCACTCACCACGATCATCGTTATTGTCGGTCTGGGGCGCGAGATCTTGTCGCTGTTCAACAGCGATCCCAACATCGTCTCGATCGGCTATATCCGCGTGTGCTCGATCTTCCCGGCGTACGCATTTAGCATGTTCTACGAAAACATGTCAGGCTACCTGCGCGGCTTTGGTATTTCACTCACGCCCGCCCTCATCACCATGATCTGCGTCTGCGGCATCCGCTTCTATTGGGTGTTCTGCGTGTTCCCGCACTTCCGCACCTTTGCGAACATCATGATGGTCTACCCCATCAGCTTGGGCACCACGGCGTTCTTCATGGTCGTGGCGGTACTACTCTGCCACCCGGCACGCACCTATCGCGCCACCCAAGCCAAAGCGACAGCCCGCTAAACACCGCACTCAACGCCACGCCAGTCATTAATTGACAATATGTGAGCTCATATAGTCGATAAAGCGCCTCGTGGCGATGGGCATGGTGTCCCAGCTGCGCCAGGCGGCCACCACGTCGCGCGAGGGGGCATGCACGATGGGCCGCACACGAATATCGGCTCGCATGCCCTCCACAGTACGACGGTAGAGCATGCTCACGCCTAGGCCCTCCTCCACCATCGCCATAATGGTGTAGTCGTCGGTGACCTCGCTCGTCACGTGCGGCGACAGCCCATGCGCCGCGAATGCATCGAGCACCAGGCTCTGTTCGCCCTCATCCAGCAGCACAAACGGCTCGGACGCCAGGTCGGCGAGCGTCACCTTTTCCTTTGCCGCCAGCGGATGCGCGGCCGGCAACAATGCCACTAACTCGTCGTGATAGACCACGCGCTTCTCGAGCCCAGCGGTAAATCCGCGCGCCGTAAAACAAAAATCAACCACGCCATCGTGCACCCACTGGGCGTTGCGCGTGTAATCGCCCTGCTTGAGGGTAAAGCGTACGCCCGGGTGCAGCGCACCAAAGTCGCGGATCACGCGCGGCAACACGGTTCGACTCACGTTGGTAAACGTCGCAATGCGAATATCAGTCGAGGAGAGCCCCAGCAGCTCCTGGCGTTTGCCCTCGAGCTCGGCCTCGGCAGTTACGATCTGGCGCAGATACGGCAGGTACTGCTTGCCGTCGCGCGTAAGCGACACACCCTGCTTGCCGCGCTCGATAAGCGTGGTACCTAGCTCGCGCTCGAGCGCCTTGACGGCCTGGCTCACCGCGCTTTGCGTATAGCCCAGCTCGTCCGCCGCGCCCTTAAGACTGCCGCGATCGACCACCATACAAACAATCTGATACCGCGATGCCATCGTGCCTCCACATCAATGCAGCCGTAAAACGTTTTGCCAGCGCTTTTCGCACATACTTCAGCATTTCTTAATCATACTGAAGATACATTCGCTTTACTACATCCACATCTGAGAGCAGAATCCTATTTACGAAACCGTTCTGTAACAAAAGGAGTCCCATGGATCGCAAAAAAGCAATCGCGCTCTCATTTTCCGTTCCCGTCGCATGGGGCTTTTCGTATCCCCTCATGAAGATCGGCATGGACAGCATGAACGCCACGAGTATCGTCGCGCTACGCTGCATCATCGCCTTTGTGGCCTGCCTGCTGCTCTTCCACAAGCGCGCGTTGCGCATCAACCGCGACCTTATGGTCCGTGCCGCCATCATCGGCGCCATTATGGCAACCGAGCTCACCTGCATGTGCCTGGGCTCCAGCCTCACTTCTGCCTCCACCGCCGGCTTTTTGCAGAGCCTGACGGTCGTGATCGTGCCGTTTGCCAACGCCGCCCTGCTGCGCCGCGCCCCCGAACGCAAAGTGCTCGTCGGCACTGCCATCGTCACCTGCGGCATGTTGCTGCTCTCGGGCGCCGACTTCACCAGCCTGAACCCGGGCGCGCTCATCATGCTGCTCTCCGCCTTTGTCTACGCCGGACACATCATTGTCGCCAAGCGCTTTGTCGAAGAAGTCGACCCGCTGGCTCTGGGCGTTTGGCAGCTGGGCTTTGGCGGTTTGTTCTCGGGCGTCGCGGCATTCACCTTTGGCGGCTTCACGCTTCCCAGCACGCCGGGCGAGATCGTGGTCGTCGTCGCGCTCGCACTCATCTGCTCTGCCTACGGCTTTATCACCCAGACGCTCGTGCAGCCCCACGTGCCCGCCGAGACCACCGGCTTCGCCTTCTCGCTCGAGCCGGTATGCTCCGCCGTCTTCTCGTTCTTCCTGGTCGGCGAGGTCCTGAGCCCCATCGCCTTCTTTGGCGCAGCCCTCATCCTCACCGGCGTCATGGTGGCAACCGTCGAGCTTCCGCGCCTCCGCGCACATGGACAGGCTCGCATGGCAGGAGCGCCCGAGCACGTCTCGTAGACCCCGCTCTTCATACAGCCGCGGCATAAAGGCAACCGGTGCGCCTTTACAATAGATGCCAACAGAGCATCTGACGTAAAGGAGCCCCCATGGACGCCGCGACCCGCGACCGCAACATAGCAACTTGGTTGGGCGATGCACCGCAGCCGGTACGTGACACTACGAACCAGCTGCTCGAGCGCATCGCCCTTTTGCGTGCCGAGCAGACTATCTACCCGGCACAAGACGACATCCTCAATGCCCTCGCCTACACGCCGGCCGACCAGGTCAAAGTTGTCATCTTGGGTCAAGACCCTTATCACGGGCCCAACCAGGCAATGGGGCTGTCGTTCTCGGTCCCCGCGACGCAAACCAAGTTGCCGCCGAGCCTGCGCAACATCTACAAGGAACTCAATGCCGATCTGGGCTGCCCCATTCCCGCCACGGGAGACCTAACCCCATGGGCACAACAGGGCGTCCTACTCCTTAACACTACGCTCACCGTGCGCGAGCATGCCGCCAACTCGCACGCCAAACTGGGCTGGAGCACGCTCACCGACTACGTTATCGAACGCTGCTGTCAGCTGCCCCAGTCGGTCGTCTTTTTGGCATGGGGTCGCTTTGCCCAGCAGATGGTCGAAGGTAAGCTCGTCGCAACTGGCGCGGGCAAGGCAACCGACAAGTTCTGTCTGGCCTCCACGCACCCCTCGCCGCTTTCGGCCAACCGTGCCACGGCAGAACTCCCCGCCTTTATGGGATCGCGCCCCTTCTCGGCAGCCAATCGGCTACTCGAACAGCACGGCTCGACCCCCGTCAACTGGACTTGCCTCGGCTAAAAATCGATACATCAAAAACGCGCCCGACGGCTTTCCATCGGGCGCGTTTTCTATTCGGGCCAAATAAATTGTGTGCGGCCGGCCTCGCCGCCATCGATCAACAGGCTCTGTCCGGTCATAAACCGGTTGGTCACGCCCACAAAGTAAATCCACTCGGCGATCTCTCGGGCGGTGGCCCAGCGTTTAAGCGGCGTGAGCTCCATAATCTGGCTCCACAGGTGTTCGTCTTCCATCACGCAACGGTTGAGCGGCGTGATAACGCCACCCGGGTCCACACTGTTGGCGATGGCCTGCGGCGCCAGACGGTTTGCAAGGTTCTTGGTGTAGGCGATAACGCCGCCCTTGCTGGCGGCATAGGCGGGCAACTCCGATCCCGTATGCCCACTCGCCGACCCCACATTGACCACGGATTTGATAGCCGGCGCCGACTTGGTGGCAAGCCCCTCCCCCACAAAGGCGTAGCGCTCGGTCACGTTGATGGTGCCGCACAGGTTGGCAGCGATGTCGTCGGCCGAATCCTGCGTACCGGCAACGTTCACGATCACCTGGGGTTCAAGGTCGCCTGGAAACGCGTCCGGCTTGCGGACATCAACGATCAGATGGCGGTAGCGCTCGTCTTCGATCGCCGCCGGCATAAGATCAAAGCCCACGACCTCGTGGCCCTCGTCCAAAAAGCGCTGCACGCATGCGGCTCCGATACCGCCCGAAGCGCCCGTGATCAAAACCCGCATACTTGCTCCTTAGGCGGTTGCGTGGCGCTCGAGGTACTCGGAGCCCACATTCTCGCGCTCCCAGCCGCGCACGACCTTGTAGCCCACGGGGCTCAGGAAGACCTCGCACAGCAGCTCGGCAACAGCGCCGGTCAGCGAGCACATAAGGACCTGCACCCAGGTCCAGCCAAAGAACGTGTGACTCACCACAATGGCAAAGACCAAGTTGTCGATAAACTGGCCAACGCCCGTGGACACATAGGAGCGGAAGGCAAAGCTCGCAAAGTTATTCTTTTTGAGCATACGGCCAAGCGACTGGTTGAGCGTGGAGTTAACCACGGCAGAAACGAGCATTGCCAGCGAAGAGCCCAGCACCACGTACCAGGTGCCGCCAATGGTGGCGTTAAGGGCAGTGTTGACCTCGATCATGCCCGTGTCGTAGTAGGCGCCCCACATGCCGGGCGTGAGCGAGCATGCCCAAAAGCACAGGCTCACGGCCAGGTTGACCAGCAGCGCGAGGATAGAGATTTTGATGGATGCCTTGGCGCCAAAGCGCTTGCAAATCATGTCCTGGCACAAAAACGAAACCCAGCTCACCACAAAGCCGCAATCGAGTGCCAGATACGGCAGGCTGATGAGTTCTTTGTTGGCCAGCAGGTTCATCATGATGACGCTCACGAAAAACAGCGAAACCGTTGCCGCGGGAATGCTCCGCAACAGGACCTTGTAGTCCTCCATGACCTTCTTGATCATTATGTACTCCTTTGGTTTTAGGTTTAACGAGCAGGATATCGGACCCGAACTGCTCGGACGCCCCGGTCTTGAGACGACGGTGGGTATGATAGCCGCTCACACGGCATCAGGCAAGCAAACGGCGCGGCAGCCCCGCAGGACCACCGCGCCGATGCGTTAAAAGGCTACGTTGCCAAACTCCGACAGGATAAGGTCGGGGTTGTGGTCGGTTGCCCAATCCACGTTCCACGGGCTCGTGAACAGCAGCAGCTTGCCGCCGCGCATGTCCTCGACGCGCAACGTGTCGCGCGTGAGCGAAAGACCCGGGATATCGATGGTGTCGGGGTCGTTCTGGATCCAGCGGATGTCCGTATAGGGCAGCGGCTGGCGACGAACCTCAACACGGTACTCGGCCTTGAGGCGGCGCTCGAGTACCTCAAACTGCAGCACGCCGACCACGCCCACGATGACGCTCTCCATGCCGGCACCCAACTCACGGAAAATCTGGATGGCACCCTCCTGGGCAAGCTCCTCCATACCCTTGACGAACTGCTTGCGCTTGAGCGTGTCGACCTGCGTAATGCGAGCGAACATCTCGGGGGCAAACGTCGGGATCTGCGGATACTGCACGTGGCGCTTGCCGGAGCACACGGTATCGCCGATGCTAAAGATACCCGGGTCGAACAGGCCCACGATATCGCCCGCGTACGCCTCGTCCACGATGGCGCGGTCGTCGGCCATCATCGACGTGCCCGTGGCAAGCTTGAGCTTGCGGTTGCCCTGCACGTGGAAGGCGTCCATGCCGCGCTCGAACTTGCCCGAGCAAATGCGCACAAAGGCGATGCGGTCGCGGTGGTTCTTGTCCATGTTGGCCTGGATCTTAAACACAAAGCCGCTAAAGTCGTCGCGGCAGGGATCGACCGGCTCGCTGGTGAGCGTATCGGTATAGGCGCGCGGCGTCGGGGCCAGGCGCAGGAACTCCTTGAGGAAGGGCTCCACGCCAAAGTTGGTGAGCGCCGAGCCAAAGAACGCCGGGCTCAGCTTGCCGCAGGCCACGGCATCCAAGTCGAGCTCATCGCCGGCGCCATCGAGCAGCTCGATGTCGTCCATCAGGTTCTTATGGTTCTCTTCGCCAATAAGCTCGTCCATGGCGGGGTCGCCCAGCTCGGCCTCGACCTCGGCGACCTTTTTGGTGGCGTTGGCGTGGCCGTCGCCCTCAAAGGCGATAACGCGACGAGTCTGACGATCGAACACGCCGCGGAAGTTGCGACCGCTGCCGATCGGCCAGTTCATGGGATACGTATTGATACCCAGGACGTTCTCGATCTCTTCCATGAGCTCAAACGGATCGCGAGCCTCGTGGTCGAGCTTGTTCACAAAGGTGAAGATGGGAATGTGGCGCAGCGTGCAGACCTTAAAGAGCTTTTTGGTCTGGGCCTCGACGCCCTTGGCGCCGTCGATGACCATGACCGCGGCGTCGGCGGCCATAAGGGTACGGTAGGTATCCTCCGAGAAGTCCTGGTGGCCGGGGGTATCGAGGATGTTGACGCAGGCGCCGTTGTA
>CALJNY010000308.1 GCA_937981515.1 uncultured Collinsella sp.
AGCACGTCGTGAACCAGGTCAAGGCTGGCCTTGCTGGTCTTGAGATCACCTGCCCCAAGCAGGTCGTCGTCGCCTACGAGCCCATCTGGGCCATTGGCACCGGCAAGACCGCTACCGCCGAGGATGCTCAGGAGGTCTGCGGCGCTATCCGTGAGACCCTCAAGGAGATGTTTGGCGAGGAGCTCGCCAACGGCATCCGTGTCCTGTACGGTGGTTCCGCTAAGCCCGGCAACATTGCCGAGCTCGTCGCCAAGCCCGACGTTGACGGCGCCCTCGTGGGCGGCGCTTCGCTCAAGGCTGCCGACTTCGCCTCTATGGTCGTCAAGGCAGGCGAGTAGGACATATGGCACAGCGTCATCTTCCTGCACTCCTGATCATCATGGACGGCTGCGGCCTGGCTCCGGCCGATGGCGAGAACGCCGTCGCCGCTGCCAAGACGCCCTTCCTTGATAGCCTGTACGAGAAGTACCCCCACACTACGCTCGGCGCTTCGGGCGAGGACGTGGGTCTTCCCGATGGCCAGATGGGCAACTCCGAGGTGGGTCACCTCAACATCGGTGCCGGCCGCATCGTGTTCCAGGAGCTTTCGCGCATCAACAACGCCATCAAGGACGGCTCCATCGCCAAGAACGAGGTCTTCGTCAAGGCTATGGACGACGTCAAGGCTGACGGCAAGACTCTCCACCTCATGGGCCTTATGAGCCCTGGCGGTGTTCATTCTCACATGAACCACGTCGAGGCTCTGGTCAAGATGGCTGCCGAGCACGGTGTCAAGACCGTTCGCGTCCACGCCTTCATGGATGGCCGCGACGTTGACCCGCAGTCCGGCGCTGGCTACATGAGTGAGTTCTGCGCCTTCCTGGCTAAGATCTCCGAGGAGACCGGTTGCGACGCTCGCGTTGCCACCGTCTCGGGCCGTTATTGGGCCATGGACCGCGATAATCGTTGGGAGCGCATCCAGCGCGCCTACGACGTCATGGTCAACGCGTCCGATGCCGATGTCGACCCCGTTGCCGGTATCAAGGCCTACTACGAGAAGGATCCGCGCGGCGACGAGTTCGTCGAGCCCTTCGCTGCCCACAACGAGGGCATCCACGAGGGCGACGCGGCTATCTTCTTTAACTTCCGTCCCGACCGCGCTCGTCAGATGACCCGCGTGTTCACGGACAAGGAGTTCGACGGCTTTGAGCGCGAGCAGATCAAGCTTTCGCACTTTGTGACGATGACCGAGTACGATCCGACGTTTGACGTCGAGGTCGCCTTCCCCAAGACGTTCCCCGAGAACGTTCTGGCCGACGTTATCGCCGCCAATGGCCTGAAGCAGCTGCACACCGCCGAGACCGAGAAGTACGCCCATGTGACGTTCTTCCTCAACGGCGGCATCGAGGAGCCCAAGGAAGGCGAGGAGCGCGTGCTCGTCGCTTCCCCCAAGGTCGCTACCTACGATCTGCAGCCTGAGATGAGCGCTCCCGAGGTTACCGAGAAGCTTGTCGCCGCCATCAACGAGGATCGCGCTGATTTCTACATCGTGAACTTCGCGAACTGCGACATGGTTGGTCACACCGGTGTCTTCGACGCCGCCGTTAAGGCCGTCGAGGCTGTTGACGATGCCCTGTCCAAGGTTGTCCCGGCAATTCTCGCCAAGGGCGGCTTTGCGCTGATCACCGCCGACCACGGCAACGCCGACCACATGTTTGACGTTGCTTCCGACGGTTCCAAGCATCCGTTCACGGCTCACACCACCAACCGTGTGCCGTTCATCATCGTTGATGAGAAGGCCAAGCTCACCGGTATCGAGGACGGCCGTCTTTCCGATATCGCTCCGACCATGCTCACCATGGCTGGTATTGAGCCTTCCGCCGAGATGACGGGTCGCGTGCTCGCCACCGAGGCCTAAGAGAAAACAAATACCGTTTTCTAGTAAGGGGGTTGTCCACGACCGGACAACCCCCTTTTTAATATTTCTGCCATTTCTACCCCGTCCCCGAGTGGCGGGTGGGGAAGAGCGGGGGATTGTGGTACAGTACTGGAGTTTGAATTGTTCTATTAAGGAGCTTATCTATGGGTCCGTTCCAGATTCTTCTGTTTGTCGTTTGGGCTGTCTCTGCCGTGGCGCTGACGATTCTCGTCCTGATGCATTCCGGTAAGGGCACCGGCGTTTCGGATATGATCGCTAGCTCGCTGTATAACTCCAGCTCTGCCACGGGCGTCATGGAGCAGAACCTCGATCGCCTGACGGTAATCATGGCTGTCGTGTTTGCCGTGTGCGTCGTCCTGTGCATGTTCTTCTTCCCGCAGGGCATCGTCGGCTACTAAGCACGAGCCGCATAAATATTCAAAAAGGGTCCCGTAAGTGCGGGACCCTTTTTGTTTACATATTTGTAACAGAGTCAAAATATCCCCACATACTTCGCCCAACTAAAGAAATTCTCGACCGTTAACCGGAATTAGCCCCAAATTGTGTATAAAATGCGCTACTGTATTGCAAAACGTTGGTCCGTTGTGCATAACCAGCCATAGCAGCGGGCGGCGTTTTGATGGTTCGGATCGGATTGTTTCGACATGTGTCCGACTGAACATTTCTTTGTCCTATCTCATAAGGAGGATGGCATGGCTGATTCTATGTTCCACCAGCCCGTTATGGGTCGTCGCGCCTTTGTTGGCGGCACCCTTGCTGCGAGCTCCATGGCTTTTCTTGCCGCATGTGGCAAGAAGGGTGGCGACGCTTCCGGTTCTGAGTCCGGTTCGACGCTGAACTTCTAAATCAACAACCCGGTCTGC
>CALJNY010000309.1 GCA_937981515.1 uncultured Collinsella sp.
GTCGCTGAGGAACTCGGCATCTCGATGCGCATGGTGCAGCGCCACCTGAGCTCTGTCTACCAAAAGACCGACACGCAGACGCGCGCCGGTCTCGCCAAAGCCTTCCCCTCGGCCTAAAACAAAAACCACCACAAAGGTGCCTGTCCCCTTTGTGATGGTTTTGGTCGGTTAGCCTTCGAGCTGGGCCACTTTGTAGCGGTAGGCAGCGGCGATAACGTCTTTGCAGCCCTCGCGGCCCAGCTTGGCGCGGTTGACGACGATGTCTTTACCGCTCGTCATCTTCCACTTTCCGGCACTGTAGCGCTTATAGAACGCCTCGCGCGCCTTCTGCTGCTGTTTGACCAGCTTGGCGCCCTTCTTTTTGTTAAGGCCACGCTTCTTGCGCACAATCTCGACGCGGTCCTCAAAGGGTGCGGTCACCAACACGGCAATGTGGTTGGGGTTGTTGCGCAGCAGGTAATCGGACAGACGGCCTTCGATAATGCAGCTCTCGGTCTCGCCCAGATCCAAAATCACCTGGCTCATCTTTTGGAACAACTTATCCGAGTACGAACGCGCATCGTAGCGGTCGGGCAGAAACGCCATGTTCTCCACGGCCAGACGCTCATCATAGGCGGCCATCTTATCGAGCGACTCGCCCGCGCGCAGCGACGCACGTACCAGCAGCTCGTTATCGTACAGCGGAATCCCCAACTCGTCGGCAAGCATGCGGCCAATCTCGTGGCCCTCGGCGCCAAAGTCGCGCGCGATGGTAATGACCACAGGATTCTTCTTATTCTCCAGATCGCTCATCGCGATTCCTTTCTCTATGTGACAAAGGGGCTGTCCCTTTGCCACATTCTACGCTGCCACCATTCGCCTCTGATATGCGCGAACCAGCAGCGAGATACCAAAGTTGAGCACAAAGTACATCGCAAACACCAGGCCGTAGAGCATAAGCACCTGCGACAGGTCGATCGCGTGGGCCATCACGACGTTTGCCGTGTACATGAGCTCGGCCACGTTAATACCCGAAAGATACGAGCTGTCCTTGATGACAGTCGTGCACTGGCTAAACAGCGCCGGAATGATCGTCTTAAACGTCTGCGGCAGAATGATGTAGCGCATGGTGGCAAAGAAGCCAAAGCCCTGGCTCTGCGCTGCCTCAAACTGGCCGCGCGGAATCGAGTTGAGGCCGCCGCGCACAATCTCGGCCATAACAGCGCTGGTAAACAGCGTAAAGGCGATGGTCGAAATCACAATATCCAAACCCTGCACCGTAAAGTAGATAAACAGGATCCACAGCAGGTTCGGCGTGCAACGGAACAGCTCGATATAGGCGCTTACCAAAATACGGAACGGGCGGGGCGCATAGCTCTTAACGAGCGCCAGTACCGTGCCAAAGATGAGCGAGAAAAAGATCGACAGCGCCGAGATCTCGATGGTCTTAACAAAGCCGCCCCAAATGTAGAGCAGGTTGGTCGCGTTGAAGATTTCCATGCGCTAGGCCTCCTCTACGTTGTCGAGCCCCAGCTCGGCCAGGCTCACGCCGCGCGGACGCTCCTTGGAGCGGCGCTCGAGCCACTGCACCAGCATGGCGAGCGGAAAGCATATGATGAAGTACATAAGGCAGCAGACGATGTATCCCTGCAGGTAACCATACAGACTCACAAAGTTGTCGGAACGGTACATAAGGTCGCCGCCGGCCACAAGTGCCAGCACCGACGTGTTCTTGACCAGGTTGAGCGCCTGGTTACACAGCGGCGGCAAAATGATCTTGAATGTCTGGGGCAGCACGATGTACCAGTACGCCTGCGCACGGGTGAAGCCCTGGCTCTGGGCCGCCTCCATCTGACCGCGCGGAACCGCCTCGATACCGGTGCGGATGACCTCCGAAATGTAGGCCGCGTGATACAGACCCACGCCCAAGAAGCCCAGCACGAACGGCGCGATGCGCACCGGCTGGTCGGCACCGGTTATGGCCTGCAAAAACTGCGGTCCGGCCATGTACATAAAGAGCACCTGCACGGGCAACGGGGTGTTCTGGTAAAACTCCACGTACACGCGGCTTATGGCGCGCAACACGCGCGAGCGAGTGGTAGAGAACACACCCAGTAGCGTGCCCAGCACCAGCGACAGCAGCAGACCGGCAACGACCACCTGTAGCGTCACGCCAAAGCCCTCCCAGAAGGGCCCCATGTTTTGAAATGTCGTCGACCAACGGTCGGCGTCAAATAATCCTTCGAGCATTTGATTCCTTCCTTGGACGATGCGCCTATACAAGACCCCAGGTCTTGACCTCTTGGTCGAGCCAGCCGTCGGCCAGGCGATCGCAAATCACCTGATCGACCACGGCCGAAAGGTCGCAGCCCTTCTTGGTCGCCACGCCGTAGCCCTGCTCGCCAAACTTGACCTCGGGCTGCAGCAGCTCAACGGTCTCGTTCATGTAACCGGCCAGCGTGGAGCGGTCCATGGCAAAGACGTCGATATTGCCGGCGTCGAGCGAACTCTTGATGATTTGCTAAAGTCCCTAAACTCGTGCTTACAGCTAAAGCCGTTGTCCTTAATCATCTGCTCGATGAGGCCCTGCGTGGTAGCACCCTGGCTCACGCCGATGATCTTGCCGTCCAGGTCCTCAATCGAGGTAAAACCCGAACGCTTCTTGACCATGAGTCCCACGTAGTCGGTGCGGTACGGCGTCGAGAAATCCCAGCTCTTCTTGCGCTCGTCGGTGATAGTGTAGGTCGCCGCGACCACGTCGAGTTGGCCGTTATCGATCAGCGGGCCGCGCGTCTTGGGCGTTACGTCGGTAAACTCGACAAGCTCATGGGCGCGGGCCTCCTTGTAGCTCACGCCAAAGACGGCAGCGGCGATCTGGTAGCACAAATCGACTTCCATACCCTCAAAGCGGCCCTTGGCGGTGTCGTAATAGCCATAGCCGGGAACATCCTTCTTAACGCCGGCATTCAGATGGCCACGCGACTTGATGGCCGCAAGCTTGGACCCCTTGTCGGAGCCCTCGCCGCTGGTGGAGGTGCCGCAACCGGTAAGCGCGGTCCCCGTCAGCGCAAGCATACCGGCGCCCGCCAGCTGCAAAAAGTGACGGCGCGACACGGCCGCCCTCGTCATATCCGTCATGTCCATAACCGCGCCTAGTGCAAAATCTTGGACAGAAACTCGCGGCAGCGCGGGTTCTCGGGGTTATCGAAGAAGTGCTCGGGCGTGCCCTCCTCCAGAATGCGGCCGTCCTCCATAAAGATGACGCGGTCGGCCACCTGGCGCGCAAAGCCCATCTCGTGCGTCACGCAGATCATGGTGATGTCCTCCTGCGCGAGCTCAATCATAACGTCCAGAACCTCCTGGACCATCTCGGGGTCGAGCGCCGAGGTCGGCTCGTCAAACAGAATGATGGGCTGCTTGGTGCACAGAGCACGGGCGATGGCGATGCGCTGTTGCTGACCACCCGAGAGATTCTGCGGATACTCGCCGGCCTTATGAGCCATGCCGACGCGCTTGAGTGCGGCGATGGCGATCTCGGTCGCCTCCTCCTTGCTCTTCTTTTGCAGCTTGATGGGCGCGAGCGTCAGGTTGCCCAGCACCGTCATGTTGGGATACAGGTTGAACTGCTGAAACACCATGGAACTATACTTACGAGCCATCTCCAGGTGATTCTTCTTGGTGAGCGGCGTACCGTCGATGACGACCTCGCCCGACGTGGGCTCCTCCAGATAATCGACGCAACGGATGAGCGTCGACTTACCCGAGCCGGAAGGCCCGATCATTACGAGCTTCTCGCCGCGCTTAACGGTGAGATTGATATCTTTGAGCACATGCAGGTCGCCAAAGTACTTGTTGAGATGCTTGATCTCGATCATGTCTGCCATGAATGTCCCTTCCCTGCGTTTACACGAGTTGAACTATTGTACGGAAAGAACCGCGTTTCCGCAGCCCACACTATATTCCCGTAAAGAACCCGCAACCTTTAACCCACTCATTGGGGACAGGCTTAAATAACCCACTCATTGGGGACAGGCTTAAATAACCCACTCATTGGGGACGGGCTTAAATGAGTACCCGCTCATTGGGCACTCATTTAAGCCCGTCCCCAATGATTGCCCAGCCCAGCAAAAAGGGGCGCGACCGCAATGGTCACGTCCCCTTAACATCAACTATGTACCGCTCGGCCCTTAAGCCAGCTTTGCTCCGACGATCTTTGCCGCGGCAGGCTTATCGAAGTTGCCGCCGGTGGCCTTGCCGAGTGCTCCCATGACCTGGCCCATCTGCTTCTTGGAAGTAGCGCCCAGCTCGGCGATGACCTGCTCGATCAGGGCCTCGAGCTCCTCGCCCGAAACCTGCGCGGGCAGCAGGCTCTCCAGAATCTTGACCTGCTCGGTCAGGTTGTCGGTACGCTCCTGGTCGGTGCCGGCCTTGATGGACATCTCCAGCGTCTCGCTCGTCTGCTTGATCAGACGCTTGATCATGCTGTTGACGTCTTCCTCGGTCACATCGCGGCGCTCATTGACCTCGATATTCTTCACCTCGGCCTTAACCTGGCGAATGATGGACAGGCGAACCTTGTCCTTGGCCTTCATGGCCGCAATCATTTCCTTCTGCAGCTCTTCGTTGGTCATCTGCAAATCCTCCTCAATAGTGTGGGCGGCACTCGCGCGAGCACCGCCCCATGATTACTCAGTCGTCGACGAATCGTCGGTCGAACTCTTGGTGACACCCTTCAGACTCACGTTATAGGGTACGTCTTTGGGCATGGGGTTGACGGTGATGTCGGCATCCTTCTTGTACTGCTCCAGCCACTCGCTGTACGCGGTGCTGGCCGCTTGCGTCTTCACCACGTTGGAGACGTACTTTTTGATGTCCTTGGACACCTGGTTGATGTCATCAACCTGATTATCGACATGGAAGTAGTCGGTGCACTTGATGATGTGGTAGCCATAGGTCGACTCGACGACTTCGCTCACGTCGCCCTTGTTGAGTCCCTCGAGCGCCGTCTGGTAGCTGTCGACAAAGGTGGTGAGCTTATCCCAGCCCACATCGCCCTTCTTCTCCTTGGAACCGGTGTCCTCGGAGTACTGCTCAACGGCGTCCTCAAAGCTCAGCTCACCGGAGTTGATCTTGTCCAGGCACTCCTGCGCCTTGGCCTTGGCGGCAGCCTTGTCCTCGTCGGAAGCGTCGGAATCAACCTTGATCAGGATGTTCGACGAGCGGCGGGCGTCGTTGTAGCTGGACAGATTTTCGTTGATGTAATCGACAATCTCGCTGTCCTTGGGCTTGCTCGTGGGCGCGACGGCATCCTTGAGTTTCTGTTGCGCCAGACTCTCCTTGAGCGAGTCCTTGTAGGTGTCCTCGGTATAGCCGTAGGTCTTGAGGGTCTTCTTAAAGGCCTTGGCTCCGCCCGCGCTCTTGCACGCGTCCTTCCAAGCCTTCTCGACCTCCTCGTCCGACACCGTCACGCCGTTCTCCTTCTGTGCCTGTTGAAGCAGAATCTGCTGCGTGTAGGAGTCGATGAGTTGCTTGCGGTACTTCTTGGGCGTGAGGTCGTTGTCAACCAGATACTGCGCCCAATCCTCATCCTTGGTGTAGCCGTAGGACGTGCGCATGCTCATGATCTGCTTGGTCACGGTGTCATCGGTAAGGTTGGTGCCGTTGATAGTGGCAGCAACACCGCCGGTCAGCTTGTAGCCCGAGGTGTCCTCAGCCTGCGACATAAGGCCGGAGCACGCCATCGCCGAGACGGAAAGCAGCATCGCCAGCACGCCGATGACCACCAGAACGATCTTGACGGTCTTAGACACGTACGTCTTGCGCTGCTTCTTGCGAGAGCTGGAGGCAGCGCGGGCCTGCTGCTCGGGCGTCGGCGCGGCCTCGGAGTTCTTTTTCTTATTTGCCATAGTTGGCCTTTCGCATAACGAATCGAACAAACGCCATTGTGTCACAACGCGGCCCCCGCGACACGCTTGGTGCATTGGGGACAGGTTAATCTGCACCATTTTGGTGCAAAGGGGACAGCTCTGGCACTTGGCACTTGGGGACGTTCTTTATATGCCGGCACTTCGGGACTGTCCCTTACTGCCGGCAGAAAAGGAACGTCCCCAAGTGCCGACTCAGCCCCACCTTAGAAGTGGCGGCGGATGGCGTCGACCATGCCCTGGGGCGTGGTCTGGCCGAGCACGTCGGCTGCGGCATCGGCGTCCATAAAGATGTTCATGAGCGCCTGCAGGGCTTCGACCTGGCCTCCCGGCTCGGCGATGCCCAGATTAATGACGATCTGCGCCGACACCGGAGCGCCCATGCCAGCCATAGCGTTAAATGTCACGGGCGCGGCGGGCTTCACCACCGCGATATAGGGCTTGGCCACAAACCCCGGATCGGTATGCGGAATGGCAATGTTTGCCGCCGGCATGGCAAGACCCGTGGGATAGGCATCCTCGCGCGTGCGAACGGCGTCGAGCCAACCCTCGGCAATGTAGCCACGTGGAGCAAGCTCGCCCTCGAGCCGCGCAAACACCTCATCCGGCGTCGCACACTCCCAATCAAAAAACACCAGCTCAGGCGTAAACAGCGCTTCGTTATCCGCCATGCGCTCACCTCTCTCACCTAGCCATCGGGGACGTTCTTAAATGACTAGCCGTTAAAGAACGTCGCAGGTGACTACCCAAACAAAGGGTGGCCACGTGCGCCTTGGCGCCAATGACCACCCTGACTACTCGGCTAAATTGTACTGTGCGCCGCTAGCCGCGAGGCGCGTCAATTGCGACCTTGCCGCTCTCCAGCACGTGGACGCGGCCGTCGGCGAGCATTTGCACGACCTCGGGATACAGCACGTGCTCAATCGCATGGATGTGCTCCTCGAGCGTGTCGACATCCCAGCCCTCCCCGACAGCCAGCGCGCGCTGGGCGATGATGGGGCCGTTGTCGTAGATCTCGTTGGCAAAGTGCACGGTCACACCGGTTACCTTGACGCCGCGCGCAAAGGCATCGTCGATCGCATGCGCGCCGGTAAAGCTCGGCAGCAGTGCCGGATGCAAGTTGACCACGCGGTTGGGAAACGCCGCCAGCAGCGGCGTGTGCACCATGCGCATGTAACCGGCCATGACCACATATTCGCAGCCGCGCTCGAGCAGCTCGTGCGCGATGATCTCGTCGGCGGCGATGGGGTCGGCATAGACATCCTTGGACAGCGTGAGCGTCTGGATGCCCGCGCGCTCAGCGCGCTGCAAACCCTTAGCCGAAGGACGGCTCGACACCACAAGCTCAATCGAAGCGTTGAGCTTGCCGGCGGCGATCAGATCGATCAGCGCCTGCAGGTTGGTACCCGAACCGCTGATGAGCACACCGATCTTGAGCGGCTCGGCCGTATCGGTGCCGGTCGGACGGGTGTAGGGCACAAAGCCCAGGCTCGCGGCAGCAGCCATCTGCTCGTTAGCGCTCATCGGAGTACACGACCTTACCGGAGCCCTCGACGCACTCGCCCACGCGGAACGGCTTCTCGCCCAGCGCGACCAGGGCCTCGGTCACGGCAGCCTCGTCCTCGGGGGCGACGATCAGGCACAGGCCAACGCCCATGTTGAAGGTCTTGCATGCCTCGTTGGGCGCGAGCTCGGCCTGGCGCGACACGTAGGTGATGACGGGCGGAACGTCCCAACCCATCTCGGCGCCGTTGCGGGTGACCACGGCGTCGACGTCGTCGGCGAGCGCGCGGTTGAGGTTCTCGGTAATACCGCCGCCAGTGATATGGGCGATGGCGTGCACCGGAGCGCCACCGCGCAGCAGCTCCAGAATCGGCTTGACATAGATGCGCGTGGGGGCCAACAGGGCGTCTACCAGCGATGCGCCGCCGAGTTCCTCGAGCGGACGGCTCAGCTCCTCGGCCTTAGCGGCGGCCTCGGGCGTGCCCGGCTTAATACCGTCGACGCCAATGACCTTACGCACGAGCGAGTAGCCGTTGGAGTGCACGCCGGTGGAAGGCAGGCCCAGGATCACGTCGCCGGGACGGACATTCGCGGGGTCGAGCATCTTGGGACGGTCGACGACGCCCACGGTAAATCCGGCAAGGTCGTAGTCGGCAGGAGCCATGACGCCGGGGTGCTCGGCCATCTCGCCGCCCACGAGCGCGCAGCCCGCGAGCTTGCAGCCGTCGGCCACACCCTTGATGATCTTTGCCATGTGCTCGGCCTCGATGTGGCCGATGGCAACGTAGTCCAGGAAGAACAGCGGCTCGGCACCCGAAGCCAGAATGTCGTTGACGCACATAGCAACCAGGTCCTGGCCCACCGTCTCGTGACGGTCCATGATCTGGGCGAGCACGAGCTTGGTGCCCACGCCGTCGGTACCGCTAATCAGAATCGGGTCTTCCATATCCTTAAGCGCGGCAGCCGAGAACAGGCCACCAAAGCCACCGATGCCGCCGATGACCTCGGGACGGTTGGTGTCCTTAACCATCTGCTTAATAGCGTCAACGGCGCGGCCGCCCTCGGCGGTATCGACGCCGGCATCCTCATACGTCACATGCTTGCTGTCGCTCATCTGAGCCTTCCTCTCCCACTACCGTGGCGCCGCCCGGGCGCCAAACGGTGCTCATAGTTGCGTTCATTTCGGCGCGCGCCATAACAACGCGCGCCGTCATATCAACAAAACAGCAGGTAAAACCTACCAAAATAAACCTGTCCCTTTTTGGCAGGTTTTAGGCCTCGCCGTGTTCCTCTTCCCAGCTGCGATCGTCGTATTTCTCGACCACGGCGTCGTCATCAAAGTGCAGCGGCTTGTCCAGGTTGCGGGGCTTAAAGCCCTCCATGAACTTGTCGCGGCCAAAGCTCTCGGGAATCGCCACGGGGTAGCGGCCGGTAAAGCACGCATCGCAGTAACCGCCCTTGGGCATGACCTTAAGCAGGCCCTCGACCGAAAGGAAGGCCAGCGAATCGGCGCCGATATACTCGCAAATCTCGTCGACCGTCTTGTTGGCGCTGATAAGCTGCGACTGCACGTCGGTATCGATACCGTAGAAGCACGGCCAGATGACCTCGGGCGAGTTGATGCGGATATGAATCTCCTTGGCGCCGGCGTTGCGCAGCATCTTGACGAGCTGCACCATGGTGGTGCCGCGCACGATGGAGTCGTCGATGACGACCAGGCGCTTGCCCTCGATGTTGTCACGCAGCGGGTTGAGCTTCATACGCACGCCCATGGCACGCAGCTCCTGCGTAGGCTCGATAAACGTACGGCCCACATAGCGGTTCTTGATGAGGCCCTCGCCAAAGGGAATGCCACTCTCGTGCGAATAGCCCTCCGCGGGCGGCAGGCCGGAGTCGGGCACGCCGATGACCAGGTCGGCCTCGACGGGCTCCTCATGTGCCAGCTGACGACCCATGTCATAACGGCAGGCGTAGACGCTCTTGCCGTTCATGATGGAATCGGGGCGAGCAAAGTAGACCTGCTCAAAAATGCAGTTAGCAGGCTCTTCGGCGGCAGGCACGCCCTGCTCGGACACAAGGCCCTCGGCGCTGATGCGCAAAATCTCACCGGGACGGACGTCGCGGACGTACTCGGCGCCCACGATATCGAGCGCGCAGGTCTCGGAGGCAACGACCCAGCCGCCGGCGCGCGTGACATGGGTGGTGGCGTCGACCGTCGCGGCGCCGTCCTGCGACGGCAGCTGCGAAACGGATGCGGCATCGGCCTGGTCCAGGCCCTCATCCACCAGCTTGCCCAGCACGAGCGGGCGAATGCCGTGCGGATCGCGGAATGCGTAGAGCGCCTGCTCGTTGATGAGCGTCATGGCGTAGCCGCCGCGCACGAGCTCCATGGTCTTGCGAATGCCCTCGCGCAGATGGCCAGTACGCTGAGTAAAGTAGCCGATGAGTTTGGTCGCGACCTCGGAATCCGAGTTGGAGAGGAACGGTACGCCCAGCTCGATCAGCTGGCGACGCAGCTCGTCGGTGTTGACGAGGGTGCCGTTGTGCGCGAGCGCGATAATGACGCTATTGATGGTAGAGAGGTGCGGCTGAGAGGCTTCCCAGCTCTTGGCGCCGGCGGTGCCGTAGCGCACATGACCCACGGCCAGCTGACCGGAGAGCGTCGACAAGTCGGCATTGGAGAACACGCGGTCGAGCAGGCCCAGATCCTTGCGGACCATAACCGTACCGCCGTCACCAACGGCGATTCCCGCCGATTCTTGGCCGCGATGCTGCAGTGCACGCAGGCCAAAGTACGTCAGTCGAGCCACGTCGCGATCGGGCGCCCAGACACCAAAAACGCCGCATTCCTCATGCAGCTGGTCAGAGTCCGGATCATACGTCGACATGGCGTTCACCTGTCCCGCGGCACGCTCGGCCGCGCGGATGGTTTCTTGAGACATGGCATCCCCTCAGAGCCTCGTATTTTGGCGTTACCCGCCTTATTATACGCACGGCGCGACGCGCTCCCCCGCGCATGAGCAGCGCTTTTTAAAAGCCCACCGAGCTTATTATCCGTTTTGCGACCAAACATTTTATTGGGTAGTCCACTCTCAGGGGCAACGGCCTCGAAGACTTCCCGTGCGCCGTGTCTCGCCCGCGCTAGGGGCTACATTGTTGCAATTGGGACGTTCGTCCTGTCTTTTAGCTGGTCGTCGGCGTATCCTTGTAGGCTACTACAAGACGAGAAAGGTAGCGTATGGATCGAAATCAACTCGACCCCAGTGTCCCCAGCACCACGGAGGCCAAGAAGATCCCCCTTATCATCAAGGTCTACGCAGTCCTGTGCACCCTATCTGGCGTGGGCACGCTCCCGTCAGTCGCCGTCTTTATGTGGCAGGCCATCACCGCACTCATTAACGGCAACGTCGCCGCTAAGCTCGGTGATAACACCCTAGTCGCGGTTGGCCTTATCGTCGCCGGCATTATGCTCTCGGCGGCAAGCGCGATCATCTTGATCGTCTTTGGCCTGGACCTCATCAAGGACCAGCGGCGCAATGCCGCCCGCCTGTCTTACGTCCTCATCGCATTTACCGTCGTGGAGCCTTTAGTTGACGTGATGCTCCAGGGCATCGGACCCTTCCTGCTGCGCCCCGCCGTCCAGCTTGTCATCCTCATTGCGCTGTCGGCCACCGTCGACCCCACGCTACGCCAGGAGCGCGAACTGCAGCGCCGTCTGCAAGAGATGCTCGACCGCGATGCCGCCGCCGAGGGGATGCTCGGCCGCGACGAAACCGGCGAGGGCTACATCAAGCTCAACTACTTCAACCTGTTCTGGGTATTCTTCGTCTGCAGCGTGTTAGGTCTCATTCTCGAGGAAGTCTGGCATATGGTCGTCGTCGATCCCGGCGTCTATCAGGACCGTGCCGGTATGCTATTTGGCCCCTTTAGCCCCATCTACGGATTTGGCGCGGTGCTCATGACCATGGCGCTCAACCGCTTCTATAAAAAGAATCCTCTGATCATTTTCCTGGTAAGTGCCCTGATCGGCGGCGCTTTCGAGGTGTTTGTAGGCTGGTTTATGCAGACCTCATTTGGCGTGGTGTCGTGGAGCTATTCACACATTAGGCTATTCGGCATGCCCGATCCCATCGCGGTATTAACCGGGGGACGCACATGCACGCCGTTTGCCTGCATGTGGGGCCTGGGTGGCCTCATCTGGATCAAGGTCTTGCTGCCGCGCCTGCTTAAGCTCATCAATATGATTCCATGGAAACGCCGCTACTCTGCTACCGTCATCCTGACCGCCGTCATGTTGATCGACGGCGTCATGACGTTGCAATCGCTCGACTATTGGTATCAGCGCGTCAACGGAACCGTTCGAAATATTCCCGTCGCACAGTTCTATGACAAGCATTTCGATAACGAATATATGGAGAACCGTTTTCAGAGTATGACCATGAGCCCCAAGGACGCCACACGCGTGTAGCAAACGCCAGAGCAAAATAGCTCCAACACATCAAAGCCCGCTGGCAGATCTGAACTGCGCCCCAAATCTTGGACGCCCTAAATAGCGACTAGGCCGCGAGGACCTGATTCCGGTACTCCTCCGGGGTCAGGCCCTTCAATCTTACCTGCCTCCGGCTCGTGTTCCAGTGGACTATGTATTCCTCCAGGTCGCGTTTGAAATCCTCGAACGTCTTCCACTCGCGGCCCCTGTAGAACTCGTCCTTGACGTGGCCGAAGAGCTGCTCGGTGGCGGCATTGCCGATGCAGTTCGCTTTCCTGGACATGCTCTGGACGATGCCGGCGGCCTCGAGCCTGGATGTGTACGAGGCGTGCTGGTACTGCCAGCCCCGGTCCGAGTGCATGGTCGGGGCGGCGCCCTCGGGGATCTTGGACAGCAGCTCGTCGAGCATCCTCACCTGCTGGGCCATGTCGGGCGTGGTCGATATGTCGCTCGCCACGATCTCCTTGGTGCAGAAGTCCAGCGTCGGGGCCCAGTAGGCCTTACCGCCGGCCACCTTGAACTCGGTGACGTCCGTCCCCAGCTTCTGCCACGGGGCCCCGGCGTCGAAATCCCTCGCGATCACGTTCTCGAACGTTCTGCCGACGACGCCCTTGTACGAGTTGTACCTGTGGTAGGCCGTCTCGCGTCTGATGCCGCAGCGAATCCCCATCTCGCGCATCATCTTGAGCACGGTCTTGTCGGCTATCACGACCCCCTCTTCCGCCCTGAGGCACATCGCTATCTGCCGGTGCCCGCAGCCGTTGGCGGTGCGCGAGAAGATCTCGGCGGCCGCCTCCCGGAGCTCGGCGCGCGTGGGCCTCGGCGGGTGCGCGAGGGCGTAGTAGTAGGTCGACCGCTTGAGCTCGGCGCATGCGAGCAGGTGCCCGAGCGCGTGCCCCTCGGCGCGCAGGGCCGCGACCGCTTCGGCCTTCGCCCTGGTCAGAGCCCGTCCCTCTCGACCAGGGCGCGTAATTTTTTTAGGTAGGCCACCTCGGCCTCGAGTCCACGGCACCGCTCCTCGAGCTCCTCCTCGCGGGTCCGCGGCCTCGCCCTGGAACCGCTCGGCCGGCCCTTGGGCCTCGGGCGCAGGGCCTCCGCGCCGCCCCGGCGGTATAGCGCGCACCACTTCTTGAGCGGCGACATCGACATTATGCCGAACGCCGCCATCGCCTCGGTCTTCGTCATGCCGCCGTCGACGACGGCGGAGGCGGCGGCGACCTTCTGCTCGTATGTGCACCTGCCCTGCTTTCCGTCCATGCGCAGCAGCACCTCGCTCCCGAACGCGCGGTATATCTCCTGCCATCTTCTCACGGCTTCCGCGGGAAGCGAAAGGGCGATCGCGGCAGATTTATACCCGTGCCCGAGCTCGAAGAGCCCTATGGCCGCCTTCCTGGCCTCGACATCATGCTTCACCCTCAAATCAACGCGCATAAAGAAAGCCTCCCATTTCTCATGTCCAAGAAATGGGAGGCAGTTCAATCTACATGAACTGCCGGCGGGCTTTCGCTATAGACAGACTCGGATTGCCGACGAGGCCTTACGCCTCGCGCTCGACCTCGCTCACGCACTCGTTCTTGATGGTGCCGACGAGCGACTGCAGCGCATCGACCACATGCGGGCGAATGTCTCCGCCAATGAGCACGAGCATGATGTCGTCGCCCACGGTAAGCTCGCCGCTCGCCAGCCACATGCGCACATAGCCGATACCCGGCATCGTGCGCGTCGCCTCGATAGCGGCCTGCACCTTTTCGGCATCGAAGCCAAACACCATGCCGCCCACCTTGTGGCCTGGCGCCACGCCATCGGTCTCGACTCCGCGCACTTCGGCCTTGGGCGTCGCGCGCACCACGCCGTTGTGTGTCAGGTACATCCCACAATCAGCCGCCGAAACATCGGCCTTGGCTTCGCGCAGCCAAGCATCAACCGAAGGCATCGATTTGCCGTTCTCAAGCATCATTTCTCCTTTTGATTTCCAGGGTAGTCTTTTTGGGACGGGGCCCGGACACTTTATTCCTCGACCGGCGTGAGCACCATGACGGCGCGCGTATTGCTAAATGACAGCGAACGGCAGGTCACAAGCGTTACGACCTTGGTTGCCGAAGCGGCACGATCGGTGGCATCGCTCGCCACGGCAGAGGCACCGTCGAGCATCTCGGACAGATAATTCTTCAGTCCGTCATCGCCCTCAAAGTTGGGCGTGCGCGCCTTGGCATACGTGTCCTCGACCACCTTGGTCGCCAGCGGACGCAGCTTATACGTCGCGTCACGCGTGATGTAGTACACGTAGTCCATGCTGTCGAACGTCGCTTGATCGGTCGTATCCGAAATCACGTTGAACATCGAACCGTCGTTCATGTGATGACCGTAAATCGTGGTCTGCTGATCCACCATGCCCGGCGCGGTGTCGTCGCTATCCAGGAAGATGGCACCCGACGCATTGGCGGTGCCGTCGAACAGCGTGTTGAGGTACTTGGAGTTGTTGTTGGTCTGCACCACGGGGTAGTTGATGTTGGTGCCGGGCGCGTAAATCCACAACCTCGGGATTTGTCTGGGCAAGCGCATTGAAGTCGATAATTGGCACGCCACTGGCGTCCTTGTCGCTCACATATTGCTTTTCGATTTTTTGATACGACTCGCTCGCCTGCTTGTAGCCAATCTGCGCGTTGATAAAGATAGCGGCCGCAGCAACGATCAGGCCAATACCGATGATGATGAGCAGAATGGGAATAATGGAGCGGCGCTTCTTACGCGGCGGCTCGGTGTAGCTGGACGGCGCGCCGCTCGGTTGCCTCGTCGTCCGGGCCTGCTTCTTTGCCGTGCCATATGACGAGGGGCGATACGCCGCCGGCGCGTCCTGGCGTCGGTGCGTCGCCGGCGTCACAGGACGCGCCGCTCGCGGCTGCTGAGGAGAGGATGTCCGACCCTGCTGTGCCGCATGGGCAGCACCCGGCTTCGACGGATCGGGAATCTGAGAAGCCTTGAATCGTTTTCCCTGATAGTCGGACATGGCTCTCCTTATACTGCGGTGAAACGGCGGAACGCCTAGGCGTCGGCCATCTCCTGCTTCATCTTCTCGATAACCTTGCGGTACTCGGGGTCGCAAGCGCCCAGAATCTGCGTGGCGTAGATGGCGGCGTTCTTGGCGCCGTTGATGGCAACGCAGGCCACGGGCACGCCCGAAGGCATCTGCACCATCGACAGCAGCGAATCCATGCCGCCCAGGTCACTCGTCTTCATAGGCACGCCGATGACCGGCAGCGGCGTAAAGGCAGCCACGACACCACCCAGGTGAGCGGCCTTGCCGGCGGCGGCGATAATCACTTTGATACCGCGATCGGCGGCAGTCGAGGCCCACTCGTGGACCTTCGCCGGCGTGCGGTGTGCGCTCGCAATGACGAGCTCATAGGGCACACCAAGCGCCTCGAGCTCGGCGGTGCAGCCTTCCATAACGCCCAGATCGGACTTGGAACCCATGATGATCCCGACGACCGGCTTTTGATCTGCCATAAACAAAGACCTCCTGTTGAGAGCGGCGACGCGGCGGATCCGCGACCCTTAACTACTGAGAGTAGTATAGCCGCTCCCGTCCCTGCGGTCTTTGTG